>NZ_JBHVST010000004.1:0-267169 GCF_042885015.1 Streptomyces sp. NPDC058086
CCCGGTCGGGGTGGCGGTCTCCCGGGACGGAGGCCGGGCCTACACGGCCAATGCCGGCTCGGATTCGGTGTCGGTGATCAACACCGCCACCAACCACACCGTGGGCAACCCCATCGGTGTCGGCAAGAAGCCAGTCGGGGTGGCGGTCTCCCAGGACGGAGGCCGGGCCTACACGGCCAATGCCGGCTCGGATTCGGTGTCGGTGATCAACACCGCCACCAACCGCACCGTGGGCAACCCCATCGGTGTCGACAGGTACCCGGTCTCGGTGGCGGTCTCCCAGGACGGGGGCCGGGCCTACACGGCCAACTCCGGCTCGGCCTCGGTGTCGGTGATCATGTTCTAGCCTCCCCTTTTCGCTTGGGGCGGCGGAGTCGAGTTGGTCGCGGCGGGCCGGTGGTTTTCGGCTGTTGGTCGCCGGGCGGGCATGGCCGCGGCCCGACGCTGGGGTCGGGTTCTCCAGGGATCCTCGGGACGTAGGCGGGCAGGGGCGAGGTGATTTCCTTGTGGATCTTCCTCGTCTCCGCCTGTGGGACCGTCGCGTGGGAGGGGTCCAGTTGCAATCGATCACGTGGGTGGGCTGTCCGGAGTGTCGCCACTACATGCGGCAGGGGCACACGATCGCGGGACGGCCCCGCAAAGACCGCGCCACTACCGCACCCGCCCCACTGCACTCCCCACCTCCAGGCCGTTGACAGTGGTCCGGCTGTAGCACCAAGCTGTAGTACTTAAGCTGACAAATCAGGAGCAATCCATCACCCTGGCCGAGGGAGATCATCATGGTGACAAGCGTCCGGAAGCACATCCGACACCTCGTTGGTGCGTTTTGCGTTGCTGCGCTGCTCGCCGGAGCGGTGGGCGTGACGAGTGCTCAGGCAATGCCTCAGACAACGAAGGCCACAGCGGAATCGCTGAGCGCGAACTGCGCGGGCCCCCAGAACCCGCCGGGCTGTTAGAAGCTGTCGGTGACCGTTTGTGAGCGGGTCGTGACCGACGCTCCGGTCGTCGGGCATGCAATGCCGTGAAAGGTAAGGTCTGCGGCAGTTTGTCAAGCGGCTTGGGCCGTTGGAGACCGTGATGGGTGGGTGTGCGGGGACTGCGAGCCGGGGTGGGACGAGGAGCCTGTAGGTCCCTGGACCTTGACCAGCAGGTTCTTGCGGGCCCAGGAGCTCATGTGCAAGGCAAAGTGTTCTCGGTGGCGGTCGGCAGCGCGGCCGCGATGTCGCGGGGGCGCCAGTCGCGGGCTGGGTCGGTCTGGGTACGACCACCAAGCTGAACACCTCCGTCGGCGAGACGATCGACCTGGCACCGGCCGGAACCAGCCTGGCCACCATCCACCGTGAGCCGGCCCGACCGGCCAAAGCCTCGACGACCGGTTCGCTCACCACCGGCTTCGAGACCGGACAGACCCAGTCGACCTGGACCGACACCGTCGACACCGTCGACACCGTCGATGCCAAGGGCGGCGGCAACTACGGGGTCACGGGTCTGTGTTGCGGTCTCTCGGGCCCCCAGACTGCCGTGCGCACCGGCGAACAGACCCACACGGGCGACGCATCGCTGATGTACTCGGGCTACGCCAACGGCGGGTCGTACGACCACGCGTATATGCAGGTCTACGGCTTCAACGGCGCGCCGCTCACCGTCCGCGGCGACACGACGCTGAGCTACTGGGTCTTCCCGCAGTCCGACGCCACCACTCCATGGGTGTCCGCCGGGTCCGACGACAGCACCTGCGTCGCCGTCGACCTGATCTTCACCGACGGCAGTGATCTGCGGGACTCGGGCGCCACCGACCAGTCCGGCACCGGCACGCATCCGGCCGACCAGTGCGGCCGTCTCACGCTCGACGCGTGGAACCACGTCACCGTGAACCTCGGCGCGGTCAAGGCGGGGCGAGCGATCAGCAAGATCCTCGTCGGTTACGACCGTCCGGGCGCCACAGGTGGCTATCGCGGCGACATCGACGACCTGAGCATCGACTGACACCGAGAATCCGGTCGGTGGGCCGGCACCTGCCGTCGGCCCACCTCTGCGGAGCGCCGGTGGTCGGACCGCCTTGGGGAGGGCGAACCGGGAATTGGCTACCTGTCGTCCGGGATCTGTTATCTGTTATCTGTTATCTGCTATCGGTTATTTGATATCTGTCATTCGTCACCTGCGTCGCCACTCCTCGGCCAGCAGTTCGTACGAGCGCACCCGGTCCGCATGGCCGTGGGTGATGGTCGTGATCAGCAACTCGTCGGCCCCGGTGGCCTCCTGGAGCTGTTCCAACTGGTCGGCGACGTGTCCCGGGGAGCCCACGAACTGGGTCTCGACGCGATCGGCGACCAGCGCCCGGTCCGGGTCGCTCCACACGTGGGCGCGGGCCTCCTTCGGGGTCGGGAACTTGATGGCGCCCTCGGCGGTACGGATGCTGCGGACCCAGAGGCCGTATCCGGTGGCGAGTTCGCGCGCGGTCCCGTCGTCCTCGGCGACGACCACGTCCGCGGACACGCTGACGTACGGCTTGTCGAGGGCGTCGGACGGCTGGAAGGCGGCGCGGTAGCCCTCCGCCGCCTCCAGCACCGTGGCCGGACTGACGTGGTAGTTCGCCGCGAACCGCAGCCCGTTGCGGCCGGCGACCGTGGCGCTCTCCCCGCCGCTGCTGCCCAGGATCCACACCTGTACGTCCGCGCCCTCGCCCGGGACGACGTGCGCCTCGACGCCGTCCGCCGACCGGTACGTCCCCGCGAGCAGGGCGAGGATGTCGTCGATCTGCTCGCCGTAGTCCTGCGACCGGGCGTGCGGCTGTTGGAGCAGCGTGCGCTGAAGGGCGACGCGGGGTGAGCCGAGCAGGTGTTCGAAGGAGAACCGCGGCGGGATGCGGAGACCGTTCGGGGCGCGGCCGTCCACCACGGGGGTCGCGGTCGGCAGCGGGGCGGTGGGCCCTCCCGGCGGGCGCCCGCCGGAGCGGCCGAGGCCCAGGTCGAGACGGCCGGGGTGCAGGGCGTCGAGCAGACCGAACTCCTCGACCGTGGAGAGCGCGGTGCGGTGCCCGAGCTGTACGGCGCCCGAGCCGAGCCGGATCGTGGAGGTGGCGGAGGCGGTCAGGGCAAGGACCACCGCGGGTGAGGTGCCGGCGACTCCCGGGTTGAGGTGGTGCTCGGCGAACCAGTAGCGGGCGTACCCGAATCGCTCCGCCTGCCGGGCCAGGTCGATGGAGTTGCGCAGGGCCTCGGTCGCGGTGGAGCCGGAGGAGATCGGGACGAGGTCGAGGGCGCCGAGGGGGATGTCGGACATGGGGCGGGGCTCCTCAGCGGTCGGCGGGGATGGACGCGGGCGCGGGAGCGGGAGCGGGCACCGGCTCGGACACCGGCTCCGCCTCGGGCGTCGCGAGCACCGGCCCCCACGGGAACGGCGGATCGGGGATCTCGCGTCGCAGCACCGGAGCGACCTCCGACTGGAAGCGCTCAAGGGAGTCGCGGTGCTGGGCGTCGCCGAGACCGCTGGCGTCCGCGTGCAGATGCAGCACCGTGTGCCCGAACCGCTCGTGGTAGCGGTGCACCTTGTCGATGATCTGCTGGGGGCTGCCTATCAGGGCCGAGCTGCGCTCGACGAAGTCCTCCAGCGTCGGGAAGACCGGCTCCAGGCCCAGGCTCTTCTGGAAGGCCAGGTTCCCCTCGAACACCGGGCGGTACGCGGCCAGCGCCTCCTGCGACGTACGGGCCACGTAGAGGCCCGCCGTGCCCGCGCCCACAGCGATGTCGGCCGGGTCGTGGCCGTAGTGCTCCCAGCGCTCGCGGTAGTAGCGGATCAACTCGGCGTAGGGCTCTATGGGGTTGGTGACGTTGGCGGAGAAGAGCGGGTCGCCGTAGCGGGCGGCCAGGTCGACCGACTCCTTGCTGGTCGCGCTGCCGTGCCAGACCCGGATCGGCTGCTGGTACGGCCGGGGCCACACCTCCGCGTCCTTGAGTTCCGGGCGGAAGCGGGTCTCGGCGGTCACCTTGTCCTGGCGCCAGATCTTGCGGAACACCTCGTAGCTCTCGGCGTTGCGGTCCCACTGGTCCTCGGGGGTGACGTCGAAGAGGTCGCGCTGGGCGGCCCCGTTGCCCTTGCCGATGATCAGGTCCAGGCGACCGTCGGAGAGGTGGTCGAGGGTCGCGTAGTCCTCGTACGCGCGTACCGGGTCAAGGAGGCTGAGCGTCGTCACGGCCGTGAAGAGGCGGATGCGCTTGGTGAGCGCGGCGATGTGGCTGAGCACGACGGGCGGCGAGGACGAGATGAACGGTCGCTCGTGCCGCTCCCCCACGCCGAAGCCGTCGAAGCCCAGCTCCTCGGCGAGCAGGGCGTTGTCGAGGACTTCGCGGAACCGGTCGTGAGTGGGCTTCTGCACGCCGGTGATCGGGTCCGGCCGGTGCACGATCAGGGTGATGGCCAGGAATTTCATGACGCCGCACGCTCGTCGCGCACGTCGTCCGGGTGGGCGAGGCCGAGGTGGTCGCGCAGGGTCGTGCCCTCGTACTCGGTGCGGTACACGCCGCGCTCCTGGAGCAGCGGGACCACGGTGTCGGCGAAGGTGTCGAGGCCGCCGGGGGTGATGTGCGGGACGAGGATGAAGCCGTCACTGGCGTCGGCCTGCACGAAGGAGTCGATGGTCTCGGCGACGGTGGCCGGGGAGCCGACGAAGGACTGCCGATTGCCGGTCTCGATGACCAGATCGCGGATGGACCACTTGTTGGCGGCAGCGAGCTCGCGCCACTCGCGGGCGGTGGCGAGCGGGTCGCGGTACATCCGGACCTGGGCGCGGCCCCGGGCGATGGTGTGCTCACCGAGGTCCGGGTCGATGTCGGGCAGGGGGCCGTCCGGGTCGTACGCGGACAGGTCGCGGTTCCAGACGAACTCCAGGTGCTTGATCGCGGTGGCGCCGCTGACCTGCTGGCGACGCACCTCGCGGGAGATCTCCTCCGCCTCGGTGTCCGTGTCGCCGAGGACGAAGGTCGCGGCGGGCAGGATCAGCAGCTGGTCGCGTGTACGGCCGTAGCGGGCGAGGCGTCCCTTGACGTCCGAGTAGAACGCCTGGCCCTCCTTGAGGGTGGCGTACCGGCTGAAGATCGCGTCGGCGCTGGAGGCGGCGAACTCGCGCCCCTCGTCGGAGTCCCCCGCCTGGAAGATCACCGGGCGTCCCTGCGGGCTGCGCGGGACGTTGAACTGCCCCCGGATGTCGAAGTGCCGGCCCTGGTGTACGAAGGCTCCGGCCTTCGCGTCACGCAGGAAGGTGTCGGTCTGCTGGTCGGCGACGATCTCGTCCCCGTGCCAGGAGTCGAAGAGCTCGTTCGCCGTGTGCAGGAATTCCTCGGCCCGGGAGTAGCGCTCCTCCTGCGGGAGGAAGCCGCCGCGGCGGAAGTTCTCGCCGGTGAAGGCGTCCCAGGAGGTGACCACGTTCCAGGCGGCGCGGCCGTCGGAGAGGTGGTCGAGGCTGGCGAACTGGCGGGCCACCTCGTAGGGCTCGTTGAAGGTGGAGTTGATGGTGCCGGTCAGGCCGAGGTGTTCGGTGACGGCGGCGAGCGCGGTGAGGATCGTGAAGGTGTCGGGGCGGCCGACGACGTCCAAGTCGTAGACCTTGCCGCCCTGTTCGCGCAGTCTCAGCCCTTCGGCGAGGAACAGGAAGTCGAACTTGGCGCGCTCGGCGGTGCGCGCGAAGTGGGCGAAGGAGCTGAACTCGATGTGGCTGCCGGCCTCGGGGTCGCTCCACACGGTGGTGTTGTTGACGCCGGGGAAGTGCGCCGCGAGGTGGACCTGCTTGCGGGGCTTGTCCTGTGACGTGCTGCTCATGAGTGGGTCCCTCCGGCTCAGGCGGTGGCGGCGTAGCGGTTGACGGGGCGGGAGAGGCCGAGCAGCCCGCGCAGGGTGTCGGACTCGTACGACTGCCGGAAGACGCCCCGGCGCTGGAGTTCGGGCACGAGGCCCCGGGTGACGGCGGGCAGGTCGTGGCCGAGGACGGCGGGACGCAGCCGGAAGCCGGACAGGCCGGCCTCCGTCAACTCCTGTAGCAAGTCCGCCAGTTGGGCGGGTGAGCCGGTGAAGATGCGGGCGTCGCTGGTGTACGGGTAGCCGGCCAGCGTGTCGAGACGTTCGCGGCGCGCAGCGGCCTCGGCCGGGTCGTCGTCCAGGAACACCACGAGGTCACCGAAGAGGTGCAGGGGTTCGTCGGCACGGCCGGCCGCCGTCTGCTCGGCGCGGATCTCCTCGACGATGGCACGGGCCTGGCCGGCGTCGTGCGGGGTGACGTATCCGATGTCGGTGGCCCGCGCCACCAGCCGGTAGGGGATGGTCGCGTGGGCCAGGGCGCTGACGATCGGCTGGCCCTGCGGCGGGCGGGGGGTGATCGAGGGGCCCTTGACGCTGAAGTGCTTGCCCTCGAAGTCGATGTAGTGCAGTTTGTCGCGGTCGACGAAGCGTCCGGTGGCGACGTCCCGGATCTCCGCGTCGTCCTCCCAGCTGTCCCAGAGCCGCCGCACCGCTTCCACGTGGTCCGCGGCCTCGTCGAAGAGGTCGGTCGTCAGCTCCCGCACGGCCGGGCTGTCGAAGTCCTCGATGCGCAGCGGCGGGAACGTACGGCGGCCGAAGTGCGCGGCCTCGTGGGTGCGGGCCGACACCTGCACCCGTACGCCCGCACGGCCCGTGCTCACGTAGTCGAGCGTGGCGATCGCCTTGGAGAGGTGGAAGGGCTCGGTGTGGGTGACCACGGCTGTCGGGACCAGTCCTATGTGACTGGTCAGCGGGGCGACGCGGGCGGCGATCAGGACGGCGTCGAGGCGCCCGCGGACCTGGTCGGTGCGGTCGTCGGGCTCGGTGAGGTGCGAGGACTGGAGTGCGAGGGCGTCCTCGATGGTCACGAAGTCGAGGAGACCGCGCTCGGCCTCGGTGACCAGGTCCGTCCAGTACCCGGCGGTGAGCAGCTCACGGGGGCGGGCCACCGGCTCGCGCCAGGCGGCCGGGTGCCAGCCGGCGCCGTCGAGTGCGACGGCGAGGTGCAGAGGGGAGGACGAGGGGGAGGAATCGGGCAGCGAAGATGATGCGGACACGGAGGAGGTGCCTTCCTGGTCGACCGTACGAGAGCGCGGCCCTCTACGCGAAGGGCGCGGCGGCGGGGTGACAGGTCAGGGACGACAGAGCGCGCCGGCTACGCGCTGCAGATCGATGTGCGGCCGGGAGTAAAGACGTACACGGCGGCGCGGGGTGAGCACCATGACGCGAAGATCGGACCCGACTCGCACGTCCCTCACCTCCGCCCTTGCGTCCCGGCGGGCCTGTGGCCGCGCCGACATCGTGAACCTGTTCAACACAACGGCCCGCCTACGCCGTCTGTTCCTGCTGGGCGCCCGGAGTTCGGACGAGGAGGAACTCCGAGCGGCGGCGCAGGGTGAAGCCGATCGACTCGTAGAGCCGGATCGCGCCGGTGTTGGTCGCGGAGGCATGCAGGAAGGGGGTGTCTCCGCGCTCCCTGATGCCGGCCGCGATCGCGCGGACGAGTCGCGTGGCCAGGCCCTTGCCGCGGTGGTCCGGGGCGGTGCAGACCGCGCTGATCTCCGTCCAGCCGGGCGGGCGCAGCCGTTCGCCGGCCAGGGCGACGAGCCGGCCGCGGTGCCGGATGCCGAGGTAGGTGCCGAGTTCCACCGTGCGGGGCAGGAAGGGCCCCGGCTCGGTCAGGGCGATCAGGTCCAGGATCTCGGGGACGTCGTCCAGTCCGAGCCGTACCGCTTCGGGGGCGGGCTCGGCACGCAGCGAGGTGTCGACCAGTTGTACGCCCTGGCCGTGCTGCACCGTCTCCCAGCCCTCGGGCACCGACTTCGCCCCGGTCACGGGGGTGACGGTGCCGGGTCCGACGAGCGCGGCGAGGTCGTCCCAGGCCCGTGGGTCGGCCGGGTCGGCGAGGGCGGTGAACGGGGAGACGTCCAGGGGGTAGCGGGCGGCGCGGCCGACGCGCTCGGCGAGGTGGGCGTGCGGGCCGGTCAGCGCGGCCCAGGCGGCGTTGTCCAGGATGTGAGGTGCCGCCGGGCTCTGCGGCGGGGTAGGTCGGGCAACGGTGGACATGGCGGTGTCGGACCTCCAGGAAGCGGTGCGGATGTCCAGGGAACGGATCCGGACCTCGGGGACAGGCAACGGATCCGGTCCTCCGGGACAGGAAACGGATCCGGTCCTCAGAGAGCGGTCAGGAGTTGCTGAGCGGCAGCCCGGGCGGGTTGATCTGCGAGGTGCTGACGGCCTCGTTGGAGAGGTTCCAGGCGGCGAGCCACTTGGCGTACTGACCGTCCTTGATCAGGTGGTTGATCGCGTCGGCGACCGGCTTGGCCAGCCCGCTGTCCTTCTTCGCGGTGGCCGCGATCAGCCCCTGGAGGGTTGCGCCCGCGCCGGAGAACTTGCCCGCGTTGCGGGTCGGGTTGGGCGTCTTCGCGACCTGGGTGATGTGGTACGAGATACCGGGGTTGGGCCCGAAGTAGGCGTCGATCTTCCCGCTGGACAGCGCCAGATAGACGCTGTTGTTGTCCTGGAAGTACTTGACGGTGAGCTTCTTGCCCTCCTTCGCGAGCTTCGCCTTCCACTCCAGCAGGATCTTCTCCTGGTTGGTGCCCGCGCCCACGGAGACGGTCTTGCCGGCCAGGTTCTCGTAGTTACCGTCGAAGTTCCAGGTGCTCTTGTTCAGCACCTCGAAGGCCAGGTTGTCCTGTCGGTAGGAGGCGAACTCGTACTTCTTCTTGCGTTCCTCGGTGTCCGTGACGTTCGAGAAGGCGACGTCGACCTTGCCGCTGTCGATGCCGACGAACAGGTTCTCCCAGGTCGAGTTCTTCACCTCCGCCTTCAGTCCGAGGACCGCGGCGACCAGTCGGCCGAGGTCGGGTTCGGCACCGGTGAGGGTCTTCTGGTCCTGGCCGACGTACGCCAGCGGCGGGAACCCGGCGGGCAGCGCGCCGACGCCGACGACCAGCTTGCCGCTCTTGGCGACCGACTTGGGCAGCTCGGCGCTGATGGACTTGACCTCGGGCACCTTGAGGTCGGTCTGCCGCGCGGCGCCGTTGGAGAGCGCGCCCACGGTGACGGTGCCGGAGGCAGCGTTGTCGGAGGTGGTGGCCGCGTCGCTCTCGCCCCCGCACGCGGCGAGACCGGCGGCGAGGGTGGCGACGGCGGTGGAGGCGGTGAGGCCACGGAGGAGTCTGCTGCGGAGGGTGAGGGTGCGCATGGCTGTCCTTGTCCGATGTTCGTGAGTGAGGTGTGGTGAGGGAAGGCGTGGTGGATGAAGGTGAGGTGGACGAAAGTGAGGTGGACGAAAGTGAGGTGGATGAAAGTGAGGTGGATGAAAGTGAGGTGAGGGAAGTTCAGAGGACCTTGCTCAGGAAGTCCCTGGTCCGCTCGTGTACCGGGTAGTCCAACACCTCGGTGGGCGAGCCC
This sequence comes from Streptomyces sp. NPDC058086, assembly GCF_042885015.1. Classification (NCBI taxonomy): domain Bacteria; kingdom Bacillati; phylum Actinomycetota; class Actinomycetes; order Kitasatosporales; family Streptomycetaceae; genus Streptomyces; species Streptomyces sp. NPDC058086. The sequence goes on from NZ_JBHVST010000004.1 coordinate 9,430, forward strand.
TGTTCGATGACGCGGCCCTCGTCGAGGAAGACGATCCGGTCGGCCACCTCGCGGGCGAAGCCGATCTCGTGGGTCACGATGACGAGCGTGGTGCCGCTGGTGGCCAGGTCCTTGATGACGGCGAGCACCTCACCGACCAGCTCGGGGTCGAGGGCGGAGGTGGGTTCGTCGAAGAGGATGACTCCGGGCCGCAGCGCGAGCGCGCGGGCGATGGCGACCCGCTGCTGCTGGCCGCCCGACAACTGCCGTGGATAGGCGTCGGCCTTGTCGGCAAGACCCACGCGGTCGAGGAGGGTGCGCGCGAGTTCCCGGGCCTCGGGCCGCTTCAGCCGTCGGGTCGCCACCGGCGCGGCCGCCACGTTGTCCAGAACCGTCAGATGCGGGAACAGGTTGAAGTTCTGGAAGACGAACCCGATCCGGCCGCGCTGGGCCAGGATCGCCCGCTCGGTCAGCTCCTTGAGCCTCCCCCGGCCTTCGGCCGGGGGGACCCCCGTCTCGCTGCGCTCGCCGTGCCGGCGTACGCCGATCAGCTCGCCGTTCAGGCTGACATGGCCGATCTCGGGCTTCTCCAGGTGGTTGATCACCCTGAGGAGGGTGGACTTGCCGGAGCCGGACGGGCCGAGGATCACGGTGACCTCGCCGGGCCGTACGGTCAGGTCCACTCCGTTCAGCACGCGTTGGCTGCCGTACCACTTGTGCACATCGCGCACCTCGACGGCGGCCGGTCGGATCGCGAGCGTCTCGCCGGTCATATCGCCGCCTCCTTGCGGACCCGGGCCCGCAGGTCACGCAGGCCGGTGCGGACCTTCTGCAACGGGGTCGGCGGGAGGGAGCGCAGCGCGCCCCGCGAGTAGTACCGCTCGACGTAGAACTGGACGACGGACACGACGCTCGTGAGGATCAGGTACCAGACGGTGGCGACCAGCAGCAGCGGCACGATGTCGCCGGGGTAGGTGGAGCCCATGCTCTGCACCGAGCCGAAGAGGTCGAGCAGCGAGACGTAGAAGACCAGCGAGGTGCCCTTGATCAGGCCGATCAGCTGGTTGACGTAGTTCGGGGTGATGGAGCGCAGCGCCTGCGGGAACACGATCTTCCTGAACTGGTAGCCCTTGGGCAGACCGAGTGCGGAGGCCGCCTCGTGCTGGCCCTGGTCGACGGAGAGGATGCCGCCCCGGACCACTTCCGCCGCGTACGCCGCCTCGTTCAGGCTCAGTCCGACGACCGCGACGACCATGTCGGTGGCGAGCCGGGACTCGTCGAAGGTGAGGAAGGCGGGGCCGAAGGGGACACCGAGGCTCAGCGTCTTGTAGAGCGCGCTGAAGTTGTAGAGGAAGAGCAGGACGACGATGAGCGGCACCGAGCGGAACAGCCAGATGTAGACCCAGCTCACCGCGCGCAGCACGGGGCTCCTGGAGAGCCGGGCCAGGGCGAGCAGGATGCCGCCTAGCAGGCCCAACACAGCGCTGTAGAGGGTCACTTCGAGGGTGATGAGCAGGCCGTCGAGGATCGTGGGACGCAGGAACCAGTACTGGAACCTGTCCCACTGGAAGAAGGGGTTGGTCGCCAGCCCGTGGACGATCTGGGCGACCACGACGAGCACGATCACCGAGGCGATCCAGCGGCCGGGGTGGCGCAGGGGCAGCACGCGCTGTGCCGCGGCCGGGCGGGGCTCCGTCGTGCTCAACGGCACGGCGGAGCCCAGGGATTCACTCATGGAGGGCTCCAACGAATGCGGACACACCGCCGCGGCCCGTACGACGGCGGTGCGCGCGGGGACAGACGGATGTCAGGGGGTACGGAGGGGGAGGCTCACCGACAGCGCACCAACAGGATGGCGAGCGAGGGATGTTGAGCCGTGCGGACGTTCAACGCCGCGAAAGGCGGAAGCGGTCAGCCCTGACAGAGACAGCGGGCGCCGCGGGAGGTACAACACACTGCGGTGGCGAGGCAGCCGTGGCGCCGCGAAGCGGTCGTCCCGTCAGCTGCGTACATCGCGTTCACCGTCACCATTCCGCCCCGCTGGGCCTCGAACGCACCGGAATCGATCCGGTCCGATGCGGCGTAAGTTAGGCATGGCCCCAAACGAATGTCAACGCGCACCGGCCGGAATGACCACGTGGTGAGACCGCGTATATGCCTTCTTGACGGCTCCGCGGACCGGACCGAGACTGACGGGGACGGTCACGATTGTCAGCGCCCGTCGTGCGGGTTTCTCCCGTTCGACGCGGTTATCGGCCCCGGCCCGCTGACAGGCAACCCTTCCACCGCGACGGGGTGCCCCGGGTTCCGCCGGTGCGGCGGGGCAAGCGTGGTCTCGCCTCTCGCGAGCCCCGGACACGGGAGCGATGGGAATGGCCAGGAGGAGCACGAACGGTCTGACCAGGCGCCTGCACATCGATCTGCAGCGGGTCTCCAGCGCGTATTAGTCCAGGCGGTCCGTCCAGCGCGTACTGGTCCATGCGGTCCGTCCGGTCGGGCACGTCCCACGATCCGGACCGGTCCGTACGTCAGCGCAGTCACTCCGTTCCGCCACCGCCGCCCAACGGGCCGCGGGGGCTTCGACGTTCCCTGGAGAGTCATGCCCAAGACAGTCTCGCTCGCCGCGCCTCGCCCCCACCGCATCCGCAGCCGCATCGGCGTCGGCCTGGCCGGCGGCTTCTACCCGGCGCCGCACCGCTATCAGCTGTACCTCACCGAGGGCTGTCCGCGTTCACTGCGCATCTCGGTCACCCTGGAGTTGCTCGGTCTCCACGACTCGGTCGCCACCACGCTGCTGACGCTTCCCGCCGAGACACCCGACGCGTTCGCCGCACTGCGCGGCGCGTACGAGGCCACCTGGCACCACTACGACGGTCCGCTCACCGCGCCCGCGCTGTGCGACCGTTGGAGCGGACGGATCGTGAGCAACCACACGCCCGACATCCTGCGTGACCTCGCCGGGCTGCCGGTCTGCCAGAACGACGCCCGCCTCCCCCGGCTGAACCCACCGGCCCTCACCGCGGACATCGACGCCCTGCGCGAACTCCTCGACCGGGACGTCACCCCCACCTCGCCGCCGCTTGCGCGCACGACGGCACTCCAGTCACTGGACCGGCAACTCGCCCCGCGAGCCTACGCGTTGGGCGACGAGCTGACGGCCGCGGACGTCGACCTCTGGGTGGCCCTGACCCGACTCGACCCGACGGAATCCCTCGCCCCGTACGGTCGGCTCCGGGACTACGTACGTCGGCTCGACGCCCACCCTGCCTTCCACGGCAAGGTGCGCTGAGCGCGTACGCCAAGGTCGCCGGGGCCGGTAGGGCCGCAGGGCCCGGGCCCCGGCGCCGCGTCGGCTCAGGCCTTGGCGCGGGTGAAGACGAGCGTGCCGGTGACGGTCGTCAGGCCGCGGATCATGCCCATCTGGTTCCAGCCCATGTCGAACTGGTCGCGGTCCACGGTGAACTCCGCGGTGAGCGTGACGCTGTCGGCGCTCGCCCCGGTCACGCGGCCGGTGACGGGCTGCGGCCGGCTGATGCCGCGCACGGTCAGCTGCCCGTTGATCTCCGCGGTGTCGTCCTGGCCGAGGACGGCGTCGCGAACGGCGAAGGTGATCGCGGGGTGGCGGTCGGCGTCGAAGAGGTCGGCGGAGCGGAGGTGCTTGTCCCGCTTGGCGTTCTTCGTGTCCAGGGACGCGACGTCCAGGGTGATGGTGCCGCGGGCGGTCCCGTCGGGCTGCACCTCGCCCTCTCCGGTGACTCCGGTGAAGGTGCCCTTCACGGTGACCATGCCCCACATCGTCTTGTGCTTGATGGCGACGACGGTGCGGGCGGGGTCGAGCTGCCACAGGCCGGTTTCGACGGCGACGGTCATGAGAGTTCTCCAGACGGTTACGGGCGGTGCACAGGGGTGCGCGACGCACGGGGGCGCGCGGCACACGGGGACTGTGGGGACAACGTGGTCATCCAAATTTGGATGACTCCACGCTAGCCGGTTCTTCAAATTTGGACAACCGGTAGACTGGGACACTATGGCCGACCCTTCCGCCCCCGCTGACCTGCCCGAACACGAGCCGTCGGGTGACGGTGAGCTGCTGCCCGCCCCGCTGCGGGCCTGGATGCGTCTCCTGGCGGCGGCCGGGGCGATCGAGCAGCAGCTGCGCGCCCGCGTCAAGGACACCCTCGACGTCTCGCACGACGAGTTCCTGGTGCTGTGCCTGCTGGCCGACCAGCCCGGGTCCAGCCTGCGGATGACCCAGATCGCGGAACTGCTGGGCCGTCCCAAGACGCGGCTGACCTATCAGGTGGCGTGTCTGCAGCACGCGGGACTGATCACACGGCGGTCGGCGTGCGGCGACCGGCGCGGTATCGAGGTGGTCCTCACGGACAAGGCGCGGCGGCTGCTGCGCGAGTCCACGGGCCCGCTGGCCGACGCCGTCTCGCAGGCCATCGCGCAGACGGCCTGCGCGCAGCGGTACGAGGCACTGCACGACTTGTTGCCACCCTCGCCGCGTCCCGGTGCGGACTCCGGGCACGTCGAGGGTGGCGATGCGGCCCCCGAGGGGCCGGGGAAGTAGCCCCTTCAGGGGCGGACAGACCTACGGGGGCGCGGAGTTGGACGCCGGGCCGCGCGGAACGCCGCGTGTCGAGGGACGGACCGGCGGATGTCGGGGGCGAACCGGCGGATGTCGAGGGGCGAACCGGCGGATCAGAACCCGGGGAAGACGCGTCGCAGGTCGTCGAGGGTGAGGGTGTCGCCCTTGAGGGTCACCTCGGCCGGGGTGTGGTCGGCGGCGTGGCGGCCGGTGACGAGGCGCAGCCACCACTCGGCCGGTGCGCTCAGGACGGCGTCGGGCTCGGCAGGTTCGTCGGTGAGCACGACCGCGTCGACCAGGTCGAGCCCGAACGCGCGCCGCGGAGCGGTGGTGTGGACCGCGAGGCGAACCTGCCGTCCACCGAGGGCCTCGACCTTGCCGAGGAAGCCTATGAGCAGTCCGGCCTGGTCGAGGAGCGGCTCGACCGCGGCGGGCGCCAGAACCGCCGTACGGTCGAAGGCCACCTCCACGTCCCAGGTGTGGTGGGTGAACTCGCCGAGCCGTAGACCCGCCACCGTCGCGACGTCCACAGGCGCGGGCAGGAAGCCGAGGTCGACCCGGAGTTCGGCACGGGCCCGCGGGTCGAGAGCCTCGTACCCACGCACCAGCGCCTCGTTGGCGGTCACGAAGCTCTCGGCGCGCTCGACCGGGGACATCGCGTCCCAGCGCGCCCACACCGACTTGTTGAAGTCGCCGCCCTTGGGCCCGGTGCCGTTCAGCGCGCCCTCCAGGGAGGCCAGGCCGATCTCCGCGCCGCTGCCCAGGTGGCTGAGGACCTGGGACACGTCCCACTCGGACGCCCCGGACTGCCGGGTGAGGTCGGCGGTGGCGAGCCCGTGCACCACGGCGGTCAGGTAGTCGTGTCCGCCGCGCAGGGCGTCGATGGTCTGGTCGGCATGGTCGTTCATGTCTCAACTCCGTTGAGGTGAAAGCGGTTTGTGTCGGTACGGAGGGTTCAAGGGTTCACACCGCGGTCTGGAAGGACCGCTTGGAGAAGCCCATCATGAAACCATCGACGGTGGTACGCACCGCCCGGTCGGCGCTCGGGGCGGCGCCCAGCGTGACGAACAGCGGGATGTAGTGGTCGACCGTCGGATGGGCGTACGGCATACCGGGCGCCCTGGTCCGGAAGGCCGCGAGTTCGTCGACGTCCCCGCGGGCGAGCGCGTCGGCGACCCAGGCGTCGAAGTCCGAGGACCAGCCCGGCACTTCGCCCCGCGTCAGCATCTCGCGGGTGATGAAGGGCAGTCCGTGCGTCATGAACCCCGAGCCGATCACGAGGACGCCCTCCTCCCGCAACGGGCCGAGCCGGGCGCCGAGTTCGAGGAGCCGGCCGGGGTCATGGGTGGGCAGGCTGAGCTGGAGCACCGGGATGTCACCCAAGGGGTACATGGCCATCAGCGGCACCCAGGCGCCGTGGTCGAGGCCGCGGGAGGGGTGCTGGTACAGCGACTCGCCGTCCGGCATGGTCCCGGCCACGCGGTGCGCGAGGGCGGTCGCGTCGGGAGTGTCGTACGTCATCGTGTAGTAGCGCGGATGGAAGCCGCCGAAGTCGTAGACGAGCGGGGTGTGCGCCGCCGGGGCGGACAGACACAGCGGCGCCGCCTCCCAGTGCGCGGAGACGATCAGGACGCTCTTCGGCTTCGGCAGGGACTGGGCCCACTCGAACAGTTCCCTCAGCCACGGCCCGTCGTCGAACAGCGGGGGCGCGCCGTGGCTCAGGTACAGCGCGGGAAGGGGTCCGTCCGCGGGTGTCCACACGCGCTGGGACCGGGCTCGCGGCAGTGCGTCGACCAGGAACCGGTCGTACGCTCCGGCGGGCACCTCGGGATCGAGGAGGGAGTTCATGCCGGTCCTTACGTGGGTGAGGGTGCCCCGGCTCGCGGGCTCAGACTTTTAAGTTGAACCTTCAAGTTTGACTGTAGGTCGTCCCACTTGAGACGTCAACCAAACGGCCGCGGATGGTGGCGCCGGAGGCCCTGAGAAGGGCGCCGTACGCGATCGGAACTAGTCCGATCTTCGTATGCGTGATCGGACGCCGGTTGGACGCGGTGGCCGACGGGCTTCACTAGGGTCGGCTGGTGTCCACGGTCAGGCGCAGCTCAGCGGTGGACCGTCCGGAGTTCGGGCTGCCCGCCGAAGGAGTCCACCGCGTGTCGCACCATCCCTCCGTCCCCTCGCCGAACGACCGGATCACCGGCGCCCACCCCGCCCGGCACACCGCGTTGCTCCTGCTGCGCGGGTACACCGACGGCGACGCGCGGGCAGTCGCCACGGCCCTGGACACCCTGGACGAGACCGCCCTCGACGACACGTACACCTATCTCTGTGCCGTCATGGACGTCACCCTGCGCCTCACCCTGACCGCCCAGCCCGCGGCCCGCGACGTGGGCCGGGCCGCCGAGCAGGCGGCCACGGCGGCTCCCCCGCACTATGAGTTCGCCTTCGGGCAGGCGGTCCGGGCCTGGGCCGCGGGCGACACGGAGGCCCTGACCCGCGCCGCCGACGCCGACCTCCCGGGGGCCGTGCATCTGCTGGCGGTGATGACCGTGGCCCTGGGCGTCTCCGTCCTCGACCACGACGGTCTGAACGCCCTGCTCAACTGCCTCCCCGAAGACCCGCGCTGATCGCGACGGCCACCTGACCGGCGCTCCCCGGTCAGCACCATCCGAACCACACCGTCCACCCCCTGGCGACCGTCCGATCAACGGCGACCGTCGCATCAACGACGACCGTCGCATCATCAACGACGGTCCGCTCAACGACGACCGCCCCCGTGGCGCCGCGCCGACTCGTTCTCCTGGGCCATGCGGCGCAGCGCCATCAGCGCGGGTTCGAGCAGGACCGTGAGCAGCAGCGCGCGCTCGGCCAGTTCCAGCGGGTCGTCGATTCCGTCCAGTTGGTCGAGGTCGAGCGCCGCGGTCCGTTCGGCCAGCCGGGCGTACGGCACGAGCGCGCTCCGGTCGAACGGGACACCGAGGCCGCGCAGCGAGCCCAAGGTCTCGGCCAGAGTCGCCCGCGCGGGCGCCGACTCGTGGACATCCCAGCCCAACTCCTCCACGAGCGCGTCGACTTCGGCCCGCTCAGTGGAGTCCTGCGCGGAATCCTCGGCGGGCCCGATCGAACCGAGGGTGAGACCGAGCAGGCGATGGGTGTCACCGGCGTGCTCCGCCAGGGCTCCCAGGACCTCCCGGGTGGTACTGACGGACAGCCCCCGGACGCCGGTCAGCGCGCGGATCAGACGGAGCCTGCGCAGATGGTTCCCGTCGTACTCGGCCTGGGTCGCCGACAGTTGCCGGCCGGATGGGAGCAGCCCCTCTCGGAGGTAGTACTTGATCGTCGTGACGGAGACTCCGCTGAGGCGGCTCAGCTCGGACATACGCATCGGATCGGCTCCGCTCTGGTCATTGGATACCTTCACTGTCTAACATGGATAGTGGAGGTATCCAATGGGTGCTCCCCCTGGGCCTCCGTCCGTCGTCCTGCCTCCGTGGAAGAAGGCGCCACCGTGCCCACGCTCCCCTGGACCACCGTCAACGTGCCCGCAACGGACTCGCGGGCGTTCGTCATGGCCTCGCGCTTCGAGGTCCGTTCCTTCCGTGACGTACCGCGTTTCTTCCTGCGGTCCCTGGCCGCGTGGAAGCAGGTGAAGAGCGCGCCCGGCGCATACGGCGCCACGCTCGTCGCCCAGCCGTTCAAGCGCACCTTCTGGACGCTGTCGGCCTGGGAGGACAAGCGGGCCCTCTACACGTACGCGAAGACCGAACCGCACCGCTCGATCATGACCGGGCTGCGGTCCACGACGAGCGGCTCGGTCTTCACGTTCTGGGAGCTTCCGGCCTCGGAACTCCCCCTCGACTGGGCGGACGCCCGGCGACGGCTCGCCGAGCAGGAGCGCGCCGACGCCACCGGCGAGCGCGGACCCTCGGGCGCCGGACCCGGCACCGCCTGACGCTCCCCCGCTTCTCCCCGCCCCTCCCCTGGACCGATTCCTCATCTCCCAAGGAGACGTACCGACATGACGCTGTCCGAGGAAAGCCCGGCCCTGGACGACCCTCCGGTCGCCCCGGCGCGCGAACGACGAAGGGTGCCGCTGTGGCTCGCGATCGTCGCGTGCAGCGTGCCCATGTTCATGGTCGCGCTGGACAACCTCGTCGTCTCCACGGCACTGCGCACCCTGGCCGTGGACCTGGAGGCGTCCACCCAGCAGCTCCAGTGGTTCGTCAACGCGTACGTGCTCAGCTTCGCCTGTCTGCTGATGACGGGTGCCGCCCTGGGCGACCGGTTCGGGCGCCGACGGGTCTTCGTGATCGGCATCGTCGTCTTCACCCTGGCCTCCGCCGGCTGCGGACTGGCCGACAGCAGCGCGCAGTTGATCACCTACCGCGCCGTCCAGGGCTTCGGTGCCGCGGCCGTGATGCCGCTGTCGCTGACCCTGCTCTCCCAGGCCGTGCCGGAGCGGCTGCGCGGCCTCGCCCTCGGTCTGTGGTCGGGCATCAGCGGGCTGGCGGTGGCCATGGGCCCGGTGGTCGGCGGCGCGGTGGTCGACGGGCTGGACTGGCGGTGGATCTTCTGGATCAATGTGCCGGTGGGTGTCGTGGCCGTACCGCTCATCCTGCTCACCCTGCGCGAGAGCTCGCTTCCGGGCGTCCGCCTCGACCTGATCGGGATGGTCCTCGCGGCCGCCGGACTGTGCGCCGTGGTGTGGGGCATCGTGCACGGCAACACGGACGGCTGGACGTCGGCGAAGGTGCTGGGGGCGTTCCTGGGGGGCGCGGTACTGCTCGCCGCCTTCGTTGCCTGGGAGGCGCGGGTTCCCGAGCCGATGCTGCCGCTCTCGTTCTACCGGATACGGGCCTTCACCCTGACCAACGTCGTCTCCGCGGCGATGTACTTCGGCGTCTTCGGTTCACTGTTCCTGCTCGCCCAGTACCTCCAGATGGTGCCGCAGCGCACACCGTTCGAGGCCGGAGTACGCACCCTGGCCTGGACCCTGATGCCCATGTTCGTCGCCCCCGTCGCCGGACTGCTCTCCGACCGGGTGGGCGGCGGCCGGCTGATGGCCCTCGGGCTCTTCCTCCAGGGCGTGGGTCTCGGCTGGATCAACGTGGTCGCGGACATCGACACCCCGTACTCCGCCCTCGTCGCCCCGATGATCGTCGCCGGTGTCGGTATGGGCCTCGTGTTCGCCCCGACGGCCGCGGTCGTTCTCGGCTCGGTCAGCAAGGAGCACGCCGGCAAGGCCTCCGGCGCCAACACCACCGTCCGCGAGATCGGCGGCGCCCTCGGTATCGCGGTCCTCAGCTCGGTCTTCGTCGCCCACGGCAGCATGGGCACGCCCCAGCGGTTCATCGCCGGTCTGCACCCGGCGGTGTGGGTCGGCGTCGCGGTCGTCCTCGTGGGCGCGGTGTGCGCGCTGGGCATCCCGCGCAGGCCGCGACCGGAGGGAGTGGACGTGTGAACGCCGGTCCGCACGGCGCTCCGTAAGAGGCGCGGTGCCCCCGTGGCGCTCCGTGCGCGGCGCGTCGCTGACCGCCGCGCCGCCGCAGCCCCCATCCTGGCGTGGTACGGGCGCCCGTACCCGCCCACGCAGGTTCCGCGCCGCACCCACCCACGGAGAGCCATGGCCGCCGACAGCACGTCCACCGCCGACGACACCCCCGTCCGGGCAAGCGCCGCCGTGCTCCTGCACCGGCCGAAGCTGTGGCTGGTGCCGACCGTGCTGTGCGGTCTGCTGGCGTTTCTGCTGTCACTGCTCTACATGGGCGGCATCGTGAACCCGAACGGGGAACTGCGCCACCTGCCCATCGGCATCGTCAACACCGACCAGGGCAGACCGCTGCCCGGCCAGACCACGAACCTCGGCACACAGATCACCCGCTCGGTCACCGCCGACACCTCCGGCAAGGCCGACTGGCAACCCCTCACTCTCGCCCAGGCCCAGGACAGACTGACCTCCGGCAAGATCTACGGCGCCCTGGTCGTCCCCGCCGACTTCACGACCACCACCACCGCCCTCACCACCGCGAACGCCACCACGCGGCCCACCCTGACGGTGGTCACCAACCCCGGCATGGGCAGTCTCGGCTCCTCCCTCGCGAGCCGGATCACCCAACAGGCCGCCCAGCAGGCCTCCCTGGCCATCGGCGAGCAGCTGATGGCTTCCCCCGCCACCGCACAGGCCGACGCCACCACCCGCCTCGTGCTTGCCGACCCCGTCGCCGTAGCCACCCGGGTCGGCCACCCGATCGGGGACCACAGCGGCCTGGGACTGAGCGCGTTCTACTACACCCTGCTCCTCGTCCTCGCCGGGTTCCTCGGCGGCAACGTCATCAGCAACGGCGTCGACACCGCCCTCGGCTACGCCGACAACGAGATCGGCCCCTGGCACACCCGCCGTCCCACCGTGCCCATCAGCCGCACCCAGACGCTGCTGCTGAAGATGGCCATGACTGCCGGGATCACCGTCCTCACCACCACACTGGTCGTGATCGCCACCGTCGGGATCCTCGGCATGGACGCCTCGCACCTGCCGCTGCTGTGGGTCTACTCCTACTGCGCGTCGCTGGCGGTCGGCCTGGGCGTGCAGGCCATCAACGCCGCCTTCGGGGGCATCGGCCAGCTCGTCTCCATGTTCGTGTTCATCGTCCTGGGCCTGCCCTCCTCCGGTTCCACAGTGCCCCTCGAAGCCGTCCCGGGCTTCTACCGTTTCCTGAGCATCTTCGAACCCATGCGCCAACTCAGCGTCGGTGTCCGCGCCATCCTCTTCTTCGACGCCCGCGCCGACGCCGGCCTCACCCGCGCCTGGATCATGATCGCCGTCGGCGCCGCGCTCGCCCTCCTCTTCGGCCTCGCCATGACCCGCTACTACGACCGCAAGGGCCTGCAGCGCCTCACCCCCCAACCCTCCGGCTGATCCCGCAGAAGGCGTCACGCGGAGAGGGAGGGCGCACCCTGGGGACGGATTCCCGTCAAGGCCCTGTCGTGGCGTTGGAACCCCCCAGTCGCTGGACGGTTCCACCGACCTTCGCGCGCAGCGGTTCGAGGACCTTCGGCTGTGCGCTGATCGCCCAGCGCGGGCCGACGAGATAGGCGCCGCCGTAGATCGCGGCGCTGTCCAGCCAGGTCAGCTTGTAGCGCTCTTCGGGGAACGTCGTGATGAGGTAGTCGCCGGTCCCGGTGTGGCAGGCACCCTCGCGGAGGTCCGTCGCGTCGATGCGGATCGTGACCTTGCATCCGGTGAGGTTCGCGATCACCTCGACGTCCGCGGGCGCCACCACCTCGACGGCGGCGGTCTTCTTCGACGCCTTGCGCTCGTCCGCCGCCTCCTCCCCTCCGGCGTCGCAGCCCACGGCCAGGGGAAGCAGGGCGAGGCCCCCGGCGACCGCGGCCCGGCGTACGAGGCGGGTGGGGGAGGGCGTTCGGCCGAGGTGTCCTTGCCGTCGCTGCTGGGGCACGTCGTCTCTTTCCCTCTGCGGTGCGGTTCGCGCGTACTCGAAAGGAGATACGAAGGGATGCCGGGCCCTGTTCACGACGGGCCGCCAGGACGACGTCCTCCGATCCGTGTCGGGCGGGATCAGTCGAGGCAGATCTCACCCCGCTGTCGGCGCGGGCAGGGCGTGATCGGCGCCGGCCACAGCGCGACGAGGGCATCGGTCAGGCCGAGTGCGGTGTCGTGCCAACTGGACCGGGGCGTGGGGGTGTTGTCGGCGAGGGCTCGCTCGCGCTCGGCGCACATGTGCACCATCAGCTCCCGCGCCATGTCACTGCGCTCGGCGTGCACTTCGACCGGCAGGTCGGAGAGGCACCGGTGCAGCCGTTCGAGGACCATCCTCATCGACGGGGAGCTGAGGGTCTCGTCGATCACGATCCGGCGCAGCGCCGGGTCGGTCATCACCTGCGCGGTGAAGCGTGCGTACCAGGAGGGCCGGCCGAGCTCGGCCAGATGTTCGGTGAGGGGGTGTACGAGGCAGGTCACCCAGTCGCGGATGTCGGCGCTCTCCTCGTCGATCTCGGCGAGCAGCCGCAGGCGCACCTGCTCGATCCGCACGAAGTGCTTGCGCACGATCGCCCGCACCAGGTCGGCCTTGGTGCCGAAGTGATAGCCGACGGCGGCGTTGTTGCCCTGCCCCGCGGCCTCGCTGACCTGGCGGTTGGAGACCGCGTACACCCCTTGCTCGGCGTACAGCCGCTCCGCCGCGGTCAGGATCGACTCCCGCGTCGCACTGACCTGTTCGGCCCGTACGGTTCTGGCCGCCATGGCCGGTCACCACCTCACCGGGACTTCGCGCAGCCCTCCGACGACCAGTCCCTCGAGCCGTCGCAGCTCCTCGACCGGAACGGCCAGGTCGAGCGAGGGAAGCCTACGCAGCAGTACGTCGAGGACGGTCCCCAGCTCGGTCCGGGCGAGCGCCTGTCCCAGGCAGGAGTGCGGGCCGACGCCGAACGCCAGATGGGTGTTCGGGGTGCGGTCGAGGATCATCTCCCCGGCGTCCTCGAAGGCGGTCTCGTCCCGGTTCGCGGCGGCCATGCTGCACAGCACGGTGGTGCCCTTGGGCAGTACCGTATCGCCGACCTCGGTTTCCTCGCCGATGTAACGCGGCATGCCGAGTCCCGGGTTGGCGTCCATGCGCAGCGCCTCCTCGACCGCGGGCCGCACCAGCGACGGGTCCGCGAGCAGCCGCTCCCAGTGCCGCCGGTCGGCCAGCAGCATGGCGACCATCTTCCCGATCATGTTCGCCGTGGTCTCGTGCCCGGCGACCAGCAGGCCCTGGCCGGTGTACACCAACTCCTGTTCGGTGAGCCGGTATCCGGTCGGGTCGGTGGCCGTGAGGAGGTCGCTGAGCAGGTCGTCACCCGGGTGCGCCCGCTTGGCGGCGACATGGACGGTCATATAGGCGACGAACTCGGCCTGTGCCGCGTCGATTTCCGCCTGCCCGTACTTGGTGAGGTTGAGCAGGGTGTCCGACCAGTAGGAGAACCTGTCCCGGTCCTCGTCGGGAACGCCGAGCAGATCGCAGATCACCCACACCGGCAGTGGAAAGGCCAAGTGGGCCTTCAGGTCGACGGGTTGGCCGTGCTCCACCATGGCGTCGATGAGGTGGTCGGCCATCGCCTCCATCCCCGGGCGCAGCGCGGCCATCCTCTTGGCGGTGAACCACTTGCTCACCATCCGCCGCCGGCGCCGGTGGGCCTCGCCGGTCTGCGGCATGGCGTTGGACATCTCGTTGTTGAAGGCCCCGCCCGATTCGGTGGCGGAGATCCGGGCGGCGTCGTCCGCGTTCAGCAGGCGGCTGAAGCGGGGATCGGACAGCACCTGTCTGACGTCCGCGTAGCGGGTCAGCAGGGATGCCTCGTCGCCGCTGGGCAGGGTCACGCGCGCCACCGGGCACCGCTGTCGCAGTCTCGCCCATTCCTCGGGGGGTCCCAGCGGTGTCGCGCCGGGGATCGGGTAGGTCAACGCCGGCTCGTCGTCACGTACGTCCATCGCGGTCTCCTCCGTCTCCTCCGATTCGGCCGTCTCCACACGATCAGGCAACCTCAGCCAGTAATCTAAGTCAATCAGCTGACTTAAAATCTGGCCATCGCAGCACCCAGACGGAGGCTCCGCCATGCCCGAGGCCCTTGCTCACCCCTCCGACTCCGGGACGAGCGGTCCGCCACGTCCGGACACCGTCGTGGCGGTGCTGGCCTTCGCCGGGATCGTCGTCTCGCTGATGCAGACCCTGGTGATCCCCCTGGTCCCGGAGCTTCCCGGGTACCTGGGCGCCTCTGCCTCGGACACCACGTGGGCGATCACGGCCACCCTGCTCGCGGGCGCCGTCGCGACCCCGGTGGTGGGGCGTCTCGGCGACATGTACGGCAAGCGGCGGATGCTCCTGGCGAGCCTCGCCATGCTCGTGGCCGGATCCGCCGTGTGCGCGCTCAGCGAGGGCCTGGCCCCGATGGTCGTCGGACGGACCCTGCAGGGCCTGTCGGCCGGTGTGATCGCGCTCGGGATCAGCATCATGCGCGACGAACTGCCGGCCGAGCGGCTCGGCGGGGCGACCGCGATGATGAGCGCCTCGCTGGGCATCGGTGCCGCGCTCGGTCTGCCCGCGGCCGCGTTCCTCGCCGATCACGCGGACTGGCACCTGCTGTTCTGGACCGCGGCGGGCTTCGGCGTGGTGGCGGCCGTACTCGTCGTGACACTCGTACCGGAGTCGTCCATGCGCACCGGCGGACGCTTCGACCTGGTGGGCGCGGCCGGGCTGTCGGCCGCGCTGCTGTGCCTGTTGCTGGCGATCTCCAAGGGGGCCGACTGGGGCTGGGCGAGCGCCACGACCCTCGCCCTGTTCACGGTGGCCGTCGCCGTGCTGCTGGTGTGGGGCCGCTGGGAACTGCGCGCGGGGCAGCCGCTGGTGGACCTGCGGACCACCGCGCGGCGTCGGGTGCTGTTCACCAATCTCGCCTCCGCCGTGTTCGGCTTCTCGATGTTCGCGATGGCTCTGGTGCTGCCGCAGCTCCTGCAACTGCCGAAGGCCACCGGCTACGGCCTCGGGCGGTCGATGATGGTCGTCGGCCTGGTCATGGCGCCCAACGGCCTGGTGATGATGGCCACGGCACCGCTGTCCGCGCGGATCTCCAAGGCCAAGGGGCCCAAGGTGACGCTGATGCTCGGCGCCCTCGTGGTCGCCGCCGGCTACGGCCTCAGCGTCACGATGATGTCCGCCATCTGGCAGCTCGTCCTCGTCTCCAGCATCATCGGGGCCGGCGTCGGGCTCGCCTACGGCGCGATGCCCTCGCTCGTCATGGGGGCCGTGCCGGTGTCGGAAACCGCCGCGGCCAACAGCCTCAACACGCTGATGCGGTCCATCGGCACCTCGGTCTCCAGCGCGGTCGCGGGTGTCACCCTGGCCCAGATGACCACCACGTTCGGCTCCGCGGCCCTGCCCTCGGAGAACGCCTTCCGGGTGGTCATGGCCATCGGCTCCGGCGCAGCCCTGGTCGCCTTCGGCTTCGCCGCCTGCCTGCCCCGCCGAAGCCCGCTCGCCGGCACCCCGTCGACTCCGGTGACCGGGGAGCCGTCCACGCCCGCGGACACTTCGGTGGGCACTTCGGCGGACACTTCGGCGGGTACGGCCGTGGAGACGAGGCCGTAGGCCGCGGGCCGACGGGGCCCGCGTGGCGACACGCGGGCCCGCCTGCGGGGGGGTACTCAGAACGAGGGTTCGCCGTGGACGACCTCCTTGGCATCGGCGTCCGTCGCCCATGCCCACGCCCGTATCGCCTCGTGCCAGCTGGTGCCGGTGGCAATGGCCTGCCGCCAGGGACGCATGGCCTTCGGCGGCAGCCCCACCGCGAGGGCTCCGGCCAGCCGGTCACCGGTGCGGTAGATGGCCAGGAACCGACGCTCGCTCATCTCGCCCTCCACCACGACGATCTCGTCGTGCCCGCGTAGATGGCCGAACGCCTGCACCTTCATGTCGTACTGGTCCGACCAGAAGTACGGCATCGGGGCGAAGGGCCTGCGGGCCTCGGGGTGGAGCAGGTTGTAGGCGGCGGTGCTGCCCTGCTCGGCGGCATTGGTCCGGTGCTCGATCCGCATCGACGTACCGAACAACGGGTTGTACCAACGGGCGACGTCCCCCGCCCCGTACACCCCCGTCCCGGCCGCGCAGAACTGGTCGCACACCAGGCCGTCGGCCACCTTGAGGCCGCTGTCCTCGAGCCACCCGGTGTTCGGCACACACCCGATCGTGACCAACACCTCGTCGGCGTCCACGAGTTCACCGCCCGCGAGCCGCACACCGTCCTCCGTCACCTCGGTGACGATCACACCGGTCCGCAGATCGACGCCGTGCTCCAGGTGAGCCGCCGAGAACACCCGTCCGACCTCCTCGCCCACCGCGTGCGCCAGCGGAACGGGTGCCGGTTCGAGGAGCGTGACCTCCGCGCCCATGCCGCGCGCCACGGCGGCGGCCTCCGCACCGAGGAACCCGGCACCGACGATCACGAGTCGCCGCCCGTGCCCCAGCCGTTCCCGCAGGGTGAGCGCGTCGTCCACCGTCCGCAGTACGTGCGCGCCCTCGCCGGGGAGCCTGCGCGGGCGCACCCCGGTGGCCACGATCAGACCGTCGTACGACAGTTGCGTGCCGTCGGCCAGCAGGACCGTACGGGCGGCCGCGTCGAGAGCCGTCGCGGCGACCCCCAGCCGCAGATCGAGATCGAGCCCGTCCAACTCCGCCTGAGCGCGCAGCGCCAGCCGTTCGGGCTCCCACTGCGCGCCGAGGACCTGCTTCGACAGCGGCGGCCGGTCGTACGGCGCGTGCGCCTCCTCACCGACCAGGGTGAGCGTGCCGTCGTACCCCTCCCTGCGCAGTGTCTCCACCGCCGCGAGCCCGGCGGCCGAGGCGCCGACGACCAGAATCCGCCTCGCCTGTCCATCAGCCGGAACACCACGCCATTGTGTGTCGGCCATGTCACTCCTCGGTCGTGGGGTCCGACCTCAGCCGCAGGCCGGAACAAGGTAGTCGAAGACCCGGTTGTAGACCTGGTTGAGCCCAGGCAACCGAACCGGGCTGACGCCCTCCGGCCTTTTCCCTGACTTCAAGCTGACGTGATCGAGGTCACACGATTGCGATTTCAGAGGGTGGCGCGGCCTAACCAGTAGCCGAAGCCCCGGCGGGTGTGGATGAGGGCCGATCCTTCCCGGTTCACCTTGCGTCGAAGGCGGGACACGAGCTTCTCGATCGCGTTCTCGGCACGGACCTCACCCCAGACGTGCCGGCTGATCTGGTTCTTCGAGAAGACCTGTTCGGCGTTGACCAGCAGATGCCGCAGCAGCCGGTACTCGGCGGGGGTGAGATCGAGCGCCCGCTGTCCGCGCCGCGCCTGACAGGCCGCGTCGTCGAGGACCAGGTCGCCATAGCGGGGCGAGCCGTCCCCGCGCCCCGCGCCCCTGCCGCGCAGCAGTACCTGTACCCGGGCCAGCACCTCGGCGATCCGGAAGGGCTTGGTGACGTAGTCCACCTCGCCCAGGCCGAGATCGGGGATGAGACTGCCCAGGGAGTCGCACTCGGTGAGGAACAGCACGGGCGGTCGCCCGGTGGGCGCGAGCCGGTGTCTGCGGGGGACGCCGCCCAGGTCGGTCGTCATCGCGTCGAGGACCACCAGGTCGAAGCGGTGCTCGGCGAGCTGGGCCGTCAACTCGGCGCTGTCGGCCGCGACTTCGACGTGATAGCCCGCCAGTTCCAGTGTGGTCGAAAGCAGTTCGGTGATTTCGAGGCCGTCGACCACCACGAGGACATGCTGACCCTGCCCACGCACCGGCGACCGCCGCTCACTCACGTATCCGTACATGGAAAGACCATTCGTGACATGGAAAGACCATTCGTGTAGGGCCGAACTTCACGCGGGAGCGACACCGGGCGACGAGAGGGGCGCGGTCGGAGGTCTCCGCCGGGTCCGCCGTGCGGCGGGGGCGGTACGTCGGACGCGTACGGGTGAGGGGAACGGTGCACTCACGGGGACTCCTCCGCGGGTCCCCGAAGGGACGTCCGCCACCGTGGAGTGTGCTGCGGCACTTCTGAGCGGGCTCCAGGGGCGGCACTTCCGAGTGGTCGGGCTGGGGGTGGTGCGGGTTGCCGCGGGCGGTTCGGCGGGGTGCGCGGGTTGCTGCTGAACGGTGGATCAGGCCGGGTGGGCAGCCCCGGCCGGCTCCCGGGGGGTCTCCTCGTCCTCGATGGCGTAGGACAGGAAGTCGTCCACCATCCGGTGGAACAGGCCGGCGAGCTGCTGCAGCTCCTGCGGCGACCAGTCCGCCAGAGCCATCTGCATACCCCGCGTACTCGCCTCACGGATGCGGTGGACCGCCTCCTCGCCTGCCGGGGTGATCTGAATGCGCTGCGCACGGCGGTCGTCGGGGTCCGGAACCCGGGTCACGAGACCGGCCTTCTGCAGCTGCTGCACCTGCCGGGTGATGTGGGACGCCTCCACGGCCAGCCGGGCCGCCAGCTCGCCGGGGCGCATGGGCTCGGAGTCGGCGATCTGCCGCAGCAGCGCCGTCGCGGCGCGGTCCAGCGCCACTCCGGCCAGCGCCATCAGCCGATCGTGCTGGCGGATCCCTCTGGCCAGGTAGGTGATGCGGCTCAGGGCGCGCTCGATCTCCATCATGGCGGTCGAGACGGGGACGTCTGCGGACGGCGGTGTGGGCATGGGCCCAGTCTAACATCTGATTGCCTGAGTCAAGTAACTTAGAAACCATTTGCTTGACTCAAGTACTTCACATATGCTTGCCTGACTCAAGTAAGCCAGTGGCCGACACACAGACCGGGGCCTCCTCGAGCGGAGGCGGCCTCGCCGCGCCGAACCCGTGGGGACGGGGGACGGCGCAGTCCCGGGCCCGGCGGCCGGTTCACTCCCCCGTCCGCCGCCGGGCCCGAGGGCACCGACCCGCGTCACCTCTCCCCTGTCCGCCGTCCGATGACGGCCCCTGATCCGATCGGATCGCGAACCGCGCGCCCCGGTCCCGGCTCGTCCGAGCCAGAAACAAGCAACTGTCGCAGCGTCTTCAGAAAGCGAAGCCCTCCATGGCCACCATGAAGTCCGTACAGACCGGTCCCGTCAACGCCATCGACATCGTCGAGGTCGAGCGCCCCGTACCCGGTCCCAAGGACGTCCTCATGCGCATCCGCGCCTGTGGCATCTGTGGAACCGACACCTTCTTCCTGCACATCGGCGGCGCGCCCTTCGGCCCCGACGGCTCCATGGTCTCCATCCCCCTCGGTCACGAGCCCGCGGGTGAGATCGTCGAGGTCGGCGCCGAGGTCGAGGACCTGAAGGTGGGCGACCGTGTGGTGGTCAACCCCCAGGACGCCCCTTCCGGCATCATCGGCTGCGGCGGCAAGTACGGCGCCCTCACCGAGTACCTCCTCATCGAGAACGCCGAGATCGGCAAGAGCGTCGCGGTGTTCCCCGGGACCGTTCCCTTCGATGTCGCGGCCCTCAACGAGCCCATGGCCGTGGCCCGCCACTGCGTCAACCGGTCCGGGGCCGAGCCGACCGACAAGGTCGTGATCTTCGGCGCCGGTCCGATCGGTCTCGGCGCGGCGATCTGGCTGAAGCTGCGGGGCGTCCAGCACGTCACGGTCGCCGACGTCATCCCCGCGCGCCTGGAGACCGCGCTCGCCGTCGGTGCCGACGCCGTCATCAACTCCGCCGAGGAGAACGTGACCGAGCGGCTGACCGAGCTGCACGGCCAGGCCGCGAACGCGCTCGGGCAGCCCCGTCCCGACACCGACATCTACATCGACGCGGCCGGTGTCGCCGCCGTCATCAACACCACGGTCGAGTCGGCGAAGTGGGGGGCCAAGCTGGTCATGGTGGCCGTGCAGAAGAAGTCCGACGCGATCGATCTCGGTGGGATGCTCCGCAGTGAACTGACGCTCATCGCCTCGCAGGGCTACCCCACCGAGATCTTCGAGGTCACCCCCGAACTCGTCGAGCACCACGAGCGCTTCGCCAAGCTCATCAGCCACCGTGTTCCCTTCGGTGACGCCAAGCACGCGTTCGAGCTCGCGCTGACGCCGGGTGCGGCGGAGAAGGTCGTCGTGACCTTCGACGACGAGCGGTAGTCCCGGGGAGCTTTGTCGGGTGCGGGTGCGGGTGTGAGTGTGAGTGAGGGTGCGGGTGCGGGTGCGCGGGGGCTGGTCGAGCAGTGCCCGCGCCCCTCAAAGACCGGGGACGCGGGCACTGTTCGAGGAGTCGAGACTCGGACGAACTACCTCCGGCTCCTTCCGATCGACGCGGGAGCCAGCAGCAGGTTGGGGTCGGTGGATGTGGTGTAGGCGGCGCTGAGCACGTAGAGCGTGCCTCGGCGCAGCGCGACGGAGGTCGGGTTCTGCAGGCCGTCGGCGGCGGTGAGTACGGTCGACGAGGTGCCGTCGCGGCGGATGCGTACGACCGTGCTGGGGCCGTTGAGCGCGGCCAGGATCTCGTCACCGTGGCCGGTGAAGGCGAAGTCGTCGATGCCGGCGAGATCCGTCGCCCGGATCCGGACGGGGCCGGGCCCGCCGCCCGGGACGAACGGGATGCGCAGCACGGTGCCCCGGTCGAGGTTGGTCGCCCACAGCGCGTTGTCGTGGATCTTCAGACCGTTGACGCCGAGGAAGCCGGTCGAGGCGAGTTCGGGGGCGGCGGACCAGGTGGCCGGTTCACTGTCGGTGGAACCCTTCGTGGGGACGGTGTAGATCTTCCCCAGTACGGAGTCGGCGACGTAGAGCCTGCCGCGGTGTTCATCCAGCACCAGTCCGTTGGGCAGGCCGTCCGCGGGGAGGGCCGCGATGCGCTGCGGGGTGCCGCCCGGGCGCAGCCGCCACAGGCCGGTCAGGTCGGAAGTGCCGGTGGCGTAGAGGAAGTACAGCGTTCCGTCGTGGGCGCGGGCGATGCCGGTGGTCAAGGCGAAGCCGAGGACCGGGGTGTGCACTCCGCCGTCGGCGGGGGCCGGCAGGGTGGCCAGGACGCGGGTCGCGCCCGCCGTGCTGACGGCGGCCACCTGTCGGGCGGCCGCGAAGGTGACGTCGGCCGTGCCGTCGGGCTCCAGCGCGATGTTCTCCGGCATCTGCCCCCGTGCCAGGTCGAAGTGCGCGGCGATACGGGGCTTCGCGAGCGGCCCGGTGGAGGCCCCCGCGGGGGACGCGGTGAGGGCGGTCACTGCGGCCATTCCGGCGGCCGTGACCGTGTAGGCAAGTGCGGTCAGTTTCCGTGCGGTCGGTTTCCGTGCGGTCAGTTTCTTTCTCATGCTTCTTTCGCTGTTTCCTTCGCGATGGTTTTCGGGCGCACGGCGGACGGACCGGCCGCCGCCGTGCTGTGGGTGAGGAGGGTCATGGCGGCCCGGGACGGCGAGTCGGCCTCGGTGGTCGCGACGACGACGTACTGTCCCTGTTCGGTGTGCAGCGTCTGCTGGGTGACGTCCATGGCGCCGACCAGCGGATGCCGCATCGCGTAGACCGCGACGTCACTGGTCTTGACCCGGTGGTCGGCCCACATCGCCGCGAACTCGGCGCTGTTGACGGTCAGTTCACCGACGAGCGAGGCGAGTGCCGGGTCGTCGGGGTACTGCCCGGACGCCAGGCGCAACGTCCCCACGACGGCTCTGGCCTTGGCCGGCCAGTCCGCGTACAGATCGCGTGTGTGGGCGTCGAGGAACACCAGCCGGGCCATGTTGGGACGGTCACCCGGCCGGTCCGGGCCGTCCGGGTCGAGGTGTCCGGCGTACAGCGCGTGCCCGGCACGGTTCCACGCCAGTACGTCGCTGTACCGGCCCGTGACCACCACGGGCACCTCCGGGAGCACGCCCAGGAGTTGGGCGACCGCGGGTGAGACCCGTTCCGGCGCCGGGCGGCGCGTTCGGGGCCGGCGCCGGGCTCCGGCGGACAGCTCCCGCAGGTGCCGTCGTTCGGCCTCGCTCAGCCGCAGTGCCTGGGCGATCGCGTCCAGGACGTCCGGGGAGGCCTGGGACTGCCCCTGCTCCAGCCGCGCGTAGTACGACTCGCTCACCCCGGCGAGCCGGGCCAGTTCCTCGCGCCGCAGTCCCGGCACGCGACGGCGTTCGCCGTACGTGACCACGCCGAGGTCCTCGGGCCGCAGCTGCGAGCGGCGCGCCCGCAGGAACTCACCCAGCTGTCGTTTTCCGTCCATGCGCCGAGTATTGGGCTCCCCCGCGAGGGCCAACCACACCCTGATCGGGATACCCGAGGGCTCAGCGCTCGGTGAACGTCACCTCGGCCGTGGCGTGCGCGGGGTCCCGGTAGGTGGCAACGGACAGGTCGGCGCGGTCGTCGCGGGGCGTCCCGCGGGCCAGCAGGTGTTCGCCGGCGAAGACGGGGCTGCGCAGCCGGTAGGACAGGGAACGGACCTGCCGGGAGGGGGCGTCGCGGCGCACCAGTTCCAGCATCAGGAGGGCCAGGAGCGGGCCGTGCACGACGAGCCCGGGATAGCCCTCGACGTCCCGGGCGTACGGCGCGTCGTAGTGGATGCGGTGGGCGTTCGCGGTGAGCGCGCTGAACCGGAACAGCAGGGGCGGGTCGGGGTGCAGGGGAAGGTGCCAGTGGCCGTCCGGCCGGGGTGCCGCCGAGAGGTCGGGCGCCGCCCGGGTGTGGGGAGTCGAGGTGCGGCCGGAACGGTAGACGAGGTCCTGTTCCTCGACGAGACAGGTACGGCCGCGCTGGCGGAGTTCGTGGCGCTGGGTCACGAAGAGGAGTTCGCCGCTCCTGCCCCGCTTGGCGGTCACGGCCCCCAGGCTGCTGACGCGCTCGGCGCGCTCGCCCAGGCGCAGCGGCTCCTCGACCGTGCACCGCCCTCCGGCGACCATCCGCTGCCGGTCGGGGACCGGCGGGAGGAAGTGCCCGTGCCGGGGGTGGCCGTCGGCTCCGAGGTCCCGCTGAGCCGGCCAGCGCAGGAAGTAGAGCCAGTGCCACAGGGGCGGCAAGGGGTCCCCGGTGGTGGCGACGGGTGCGGGCTCGTCCAGGAGGGCCGACAGCGCGGCGACCGGGACGGCGGACAGGTCGTCCACGTCGGTCACCGCCTCGGGGGCCCACGACTCCACGTAGGACCGGAGCGGGCCTGGGGTGCGCTGCATTCCTCCATCATGTTCGCTGATGAACGAAGTTGGACAATAGAAGGTTCTGATGCCTCTATAGCCCGGCGGTATGAGAGCCCGGTCCGCCCGGTCGGCCCTGTCGACTTCCCCGGCTCGCTCGCACTTCACTCCCCCTCGGTCGCCGCGCCCTGCGCGAGCAGCTGTGCGGCGGGCCATCTGCCCTCGTGTACGGCTGTGCGGACCTGGCGGGTCAGCTCGCGGGCGACGACCTCGACTGCCGGTGGGGTACGCCCCGTCCTCGGCATCCCGAGGACGATCGAGCGCCACACGTCCGGCTCGGTCAGCGGCGCGGCGCTCAGGGTGTCCGCGGCGACGTCCTCGGCGATGCCCACGCCCGGCAGGATCGTCCATCCGTGACCTGCGAGGACGAGCCTCTTCTGTACGCGCATGGAGTTGGTCTGCACGGCCACGTCCAGCTTCGCTCCGGCCCGGGCGGCGGCCGCGTCGATCAGGCTGCGCAGCGCGTGACCTGCCGTGGGCATCACCAGCGGGTGGGCGGCTACCCGCGCGAAGGGAACGGGCCGGTCGGGGCGCAGGCCGCCGTCCGGCGGCGCGACGGCCCACAGGTGCTCGCGGACGAGGGGATGGGCGTTCAGCGACGGGGTGCCGGCCAGGTTGTAGAGCAGGCTCAGGTCCAGGTCGCCGTCGTCGAGCCACTGCTGGAGATGGCCGGAGTACGCGGTCATCAGACGCAGTTCGATGCCGGGCCGGTCGCGGGCGAGGGCGGACACCAGCGGCTCCGCCAGCAGGTCGGTCGCGCTCTCCAAGAGACCCACGGTCACGATGCCGGTGACCGCCCCCGGGGCCGGCTGGATCTCTGCGCGGGCCCGCTCCAGTTCGTTCAGGGCGCGGCGGGCGCGTTCGACCATGAGGGTGCCGGCCTCGGTGGGGCGCATGCCCTGGCGGGTGCGCTCGAACAGGGCGACGCCGAGTTCCTCCTCCAGCGTGCGGATCTGCCGGGTGACCGCGGGCTGGACCAGGTGCAGCAGTTCCGCCGCCCGCGTGACGCTGCCGACCTCGGCGACGGTCACGAGCGCCTTGAGCTGCTTCACGTCCACCGCTGCCTCCCGTGCATCCGTGTCCCCGCACGCGCATCCGCAGCTTCGGCGGCGCCCACATCCGTATCCGCATCCGTATCCGCATCCGCATCCGCATCCGCATCCGGTATGGAGCCATCAGGTCTTGCTATTTCACCGAGGCCTCCATGAGCGACCATGATGGCATCACGGCCGCGTCGCCGCGGTCTCCCGGCCAGCCTCTGGAGGTCGCCCCATGACCGAGCTCTCCGAAGCGCTTCCGCTCTCCGGTGTCACCGTCGTCAGCGTCGAGCAGGCGGTGGCGGCGCCCTACGCCACCCGTCAGCTGGCCGACCTCGGCGCCCGGGTGATCAAGGTGGAACGCCCGGGAGGCGGCGACTTCGCCCGTCGCTACGACACCACCGTGCACGGCGAGTCCAGCTACTTCGTCTGGCTCAACCGCTCCAAGGAGTCCCTGACCCTGGACCTGAAGTCGGCCCGGGGCCGGGACATTCTGGAGCGGCTCCTCGCCGGTGCCGACGTCTTCGTACAGAACCTGGCGCCTGGCGCGGCCACCCGGCTGGGACTGGACGCCCCGGCGCTGCGGGAGCGGTACCCGTCTCTGATCCCGTGCACCATCTCCGGATACGGGACCAGCGGGCCCTGGGCCGATCGCAAGGCGTACGACCTGCTCGTGCAGTGCCAGACCGGGCTGGTCTCCCTGACGGGGAACGAGCACGGGTCCGCCCGGACCGGGGTGTCGATCGCCGACATCGCGGCCGGGATGTACGCCTACTCGGGCGTCCTCACCGCCCTGTTCACACGCGCCACCACGGGAGTCGCCCGCGCGGTGGAGGTCTCGCTGTTCGAGGCGCTGGCGGAGTGGATGGGGCAGCCGGCGTACTACACGCGCCACGGCGGCACCCAGCCGCCACGGCTCGGCACCCAGCACGCCACCATCGCCCCGTACGGCGCCTACCCCGCGGCCGACGGCAAGGACGTGCTCTTCTCGATCCAGAACGAGCGCGAGTGGGCCGCGCTGTGCGAGCGGTTCCTGGGGCGCCCGGACCTCGTCGACGACCCGCGTTTCGCCACCGGCTCGGACCGCGTGTCCCACCGGGAGGAGCTGAACGCGATCGTGGCCGAGCGGTTCCGCGCGCTGGACAGTCAGGAGGCGATGAAGCTGCTGGACGCGGCGGCCATCGCCAACTCCGGTGTGAACACGGTCGAGGAGTTCCTCACCCACCCCGTACTCGAGGAGCGAGACCGCTGGCAGGACGTACGACTGCCCGGGGGCGCGGGGCCGGTGCCCGCGCTGCTGCCGCCCGTCGACCTGACCGGTGTCACTCCCCGTATGGACGCCGTTCCCGCCGTCGGCGAGCACACCGACACGATCCTGGCCGCGCTGGGACACAGCGCGGCCGACATCGACGCCCTCCGGGCCGACGGCGTCGTCTGAGTCCCCGGCCCGACGGCTTCCTCTCCTCCCCTCCCCGCCCGTCCCCCAAGGAGCGGCACAGCATGAGCACTCTCGACGTCCTGTCCGAGGACGAGCGGCTCGTCGTCGCCACCGTGCGCGAGTTCGTCGACAAGGACGTCAAGCCGGTCGTCCGGGAACTCGAGCACACCGACACCTACCCCGAAGCCCTGATCGAGCGGATGAAGAAGCTCGGGATCTTCGGACTCGCCGTCCCCGAGGAGTACGGCGGCACGCTGGTCTCCACCTCCTGCTATGTGTTCGTCACGGAGGAACTCGCCCGCGGCTGGATGAGCCTGGCGGGCGCGATGGGCGGCCACACCGTGGTGGCCAAACTGCTGCTGCACTTCGGGACCGAGGAGCAGAAGCGCCGCTGGCTGCCGCGGCTGGCCACCGGCGAGGTCCGGGCGACGATGGCTCTGACCGAACCCGGCGGCGGGTCCGACCTCCAGGCGATGCGGACTCTCGCCCGCAGGACCGCGGACGGCTATGTGGTCAACGGCTCGAAGACGTGGATCACCAACTCGCGGCGGTCCGGGCTGATCGCCCTGCTGTGCAAGACCGATCCGGACGCCACCCCCGCGCACCGGGGCATGTCCGTCCTCCTCGTCGAGCACGGCCCCGGGCTCACCGTCTCCCGCGACCTGCCGAAGCTCGGCTACAAGGGCGTCGAGAGCTGCGAGTTGTCCTTCGAGGACCACCGCGTGCCGGCCGACGCCGTCCTGGGCGGAGTCGAGGGCGAGGGGTTCGCCCAGATGATGAAGGGGCTGGAGACCGGGCGGCTCCAGGTCGCCGCCCGAGCCCTCGGCGTCGGCAGGGCGGCCCTGGAGGACTCGCTCGCGTACGCACGGGAACGGGAGTCCTTCGGCAAGCCCATCTGGCAGCACCAGTCGATCGGCAACTACCTCGCGGACATGGCCACGTCCCTCTCCGCCGCGCGCCACCTCACCCTGCACGCCGCGCGCGAGGCCGACGCCGGCCGGCGCGTGGACATGGAGGCGGGCATGGCCAAGCTGTTCGCCTCCGAGACCGCCATGCAGATCGCCCTCAACGCCGTGCGCATCCACGGGGGTTACGGCTACTCGACCGAGTTCGACGTGGAGCGCTACTTCCGGGACGCCCCGCTGATGATCGTCGGCGAGGGCACCAACGAGATCCAGCGCAACGTGATCGCGCGCCAGCTCGTCAAGCGGGGTGGGCTGGACGCGTGAGCCGGTCCCGCCCCGCTCGTCGGCCGGTCAGGGCAGGTCCCGACCCGCCGCCTCCAGCGTCGCCAGGTCACGCACCGCGAAGCGAAGGTGCTCGCACTCCTCGTCCATCACCACCTCCAGGCAGCTGCCGACCGTGCGTGTCTCCTCGGGGTAGCCGGGCGCGGGCATCCGCGTGCAGGGCCGTTCGTTCGGCTGTCCGCCGGTGGGGGCTGGTCGCGCAGTTCCCCGCGCCCCTAAAAGCCCTGGGGTCGTCCGGCGTTCCAGGGCGAGGCCGGGGCACACCCCCCACCCACCCCGGCCCGCATCTTCAGCCCGTCCGGCGTTTGAGGACGAGGCCGTTCAGGCCGATGCGGTCGGTGACGAAGACGAGGTGGCGCAGGATCTCGACGAACGACCACTCGTCGTCGACCCGTTGGTGGCGGGCCGCATCGGGCAGCCGCTCGGCGCGGGCGACCGCGTCCGACCAGAGTCGTTCGATCGTGTCCCACATCGCGCGGTGGTCGTCGGCCGTCCGCATGCCCCGCAACTGCACGCGTTCGGGGTGTCGTCGGTCCAGCTCGGCGGCCACGAACGCGGTGACGTCGACGCCGTTGACGACGAAGTTGCTGACGTGACCGGACACTTCGACGTCTACGAGCCACGAGTCGACGATCTTGACCCGGCTCAGGTCGCAGTCGACGAACGTCGTCGCGGTGAGGTCGGCGACCGCGAAGCGCGCATCGCGGAACGCGTCCGTGTGGTCGCTGTCGTACTCCCCCGCCGACCACCGGTGCGGACCGTACTGTGCCGCTGCCATGGGCGGGCCCCTACTCGATGGCGTCGAGGAGGACGAGCACGCGCCGGGTGAGCAGGGTGGCGGCGTGCTCGTCGTACGACGGCAGGCTGTTGTCGGCGAACAGGTGCTGCTTGCCGGGGTAGAGGAACAGTTCGGCGGCGTCGGGGGCCGATTCGACGAGGGAGCGGGCCGCGTCGAGGTCGCCCTCGTCGACGAAGTACTCGTCCGCCTCCATGCCGTGGATCTGGACCGGGACCTCCTGCGGCCAGTCGCCGCCGAACTCCGAGGCCGGGACACAGGAGTGGAACAGCAGCGCGCCCTTCGCGCCGGTCCGGGTCTGGGCGAGGTACTGCGTCGGCAGGACGCCCAGCGAGAAACCGGCGTACACCAGCTCGGCGGGCAGCTCGGCCGCGGCGGCCCGGCCGCGCTCGACAAGGGTGCCGAACCCGATGCCCTGGGCGTGCGCGGCGCCTTCTTCCAGGTTCTCGAAGACCCGCCCTTCGTACAGATCCGGCACGTGGACGGCGTGTCCCGCTCCCCTGAGCGACTCGGCGAACGCGTGCACGCCGGGCGTCAGTCCGAGCGCGTGGTGGAACAGCAGTACTTCAGCCATGTCGGCCCCCTCCGTCGGTGCGCAGCCCAGGTGACTCCGCGGGACCGAGTATGGACGGGGGCACTGACATCGCCCGGCGGTCGCCGTGCACCCACGCCAAACACCTCCTCCGGTGGGCGGGCGTGGTGTTCGACGGGCGCCCGGACCTAGACATTCCGCATTTCGTCCATCGGATGCGCGGTACGACGGCGGAGTGCTTCTTTGCCGAAGTACACGCCCCCTGAGCGCACTTGTCCCCAGTGATCCACAACGGGTTGGGTGAGCACCATGCTGCTGACCGGCAGCTGACGCGGGGAGAGGTGGTTGTGATGTCAGCTGCTGTGGTCTGTGGGATCGGCACGTGCCTGCCGGAGCATGTCGTCAGCAATGACGACCTGGCGGCCCGGCTGGACACCTCCGACGCCTGGATCCGTTCCCGAACCGGCATCGCACGGCGCCGGACCGTGGAGCCGGGCACCAGTACCAGTGATCTCGCGGTGGCCGCGGGACGGGCCGCACTGGACTCCGCGGGGCACGGCGCCGACTTCGTCCTGCTGGCGACGACGACCCCGGACCGTCCCTGCCCGGCGACGGCGCCCGAGGTGGCGCATCGCCTGGGGCTCGGCGAGGTACCGGCGATGGACGTCTCGGCGGTCTGCTCGGGATTCGTGTACGCGGTCACGGTGGCGAGATCCCTGATGGCGTCCGGGACCTGCGCCCGCCCGCTCGTGATCGGCGCCGAGGTGTACACGTCGATCATCGACCCGCTCGACCGGGACACCGCGGTGATCTTCGGCGACGGGGCCGGGGCGGTCGTGCTGCGCGAGGGCGGGGCCACGGAGCCGGGAGCGCTGCGCGCCGTCGACCTCGGCAGCGACGGCTCGGGCTGCGAACTGATCACGGTGGCCGCGGGCGGCTCCCGCCGTCCCCGTGCCGACGGCGAACTCCCGCGCTCCCAAAGATACTTCCGGATGCAGGGTCGTACGGTGTACCGGCACGCGGTGCACCGGATGACCGCCTCCTCGCGGCTCGTGCTGGAACGGGCCGGCTGGTCGCCACAGTCGGTGCGTGCCTTCGTCGGCCACCAGGCCAACCAGCGGATCCTCGACGCCGTGGGCGACCGGCTCGGCATCGACACCCCGCACCGCTTCGGGAACATCGCCGAGGTCGGCAACACCGCCGCCGCCTCCATCCCCCTCGCCCTCGCGGACACCGCCGCACGTGACCTCGTACGGCCCGGCGAGCGCAGCCTGCTCACCGCCTTCGGTGGGGGCCTGACCTGGGGTTCCATCGCCCTGTCATGGCCGGCCGCGGTGCCGGTCCACCGGCCCCTCCCGGTCCCCGCCGCGCACCGCCCGGCCACAGTCCCGGCTCCGGTGCCGGTGCCCTGTCAGAACGGACCGCAGCCGTGACACCCGTATGCCACCCGAGTGAATCAGTCGGATCGGATGAGTAGTCGTACTCATGCCCGCTCGCGGACGCAGCCGCCATCGTGATGTCAACGCCCCTCCGACACCCACGCGAAGAGGGGGACCGCGTCACCGGCTTCGTCCGACGGAGGACATCATGAACATCTCGCGCCGCACCCGTACCGCGCTCATCCGGGCCACGGACAACTGGCTCTCCCGTGTCTACCTGGCCGCCGTCACCGCCGCGACCGGCTACTTCCTCTTCGACGCCCTCTTCGTCGACCACCCCGACGCCTCGATGGCCGCCGTGGTGCCCTGGCTACTGACCGCCCCACTGAGCCTGCTGTACACCCTCCTGCCCGACGGCACCCTCTCCGGCACGAGCACCGGCCTGTTCACCGCCCTCTATCTCGCGGGGATCACCTTCGCCGCCCTCGCGAACGCCGCCTTCATGGGCCACGTCGTCCGCAGGCTCCGCCAGCCGTTCCCCGGTACCGCGCCCAGCGCCTGAGGGTCGACGCCTGGCGCACTAAGCGGCTACGGCGAAGTCAAATGCTGATCCTTCTCGGCGAACAAGCCCTCGCCCAAGCCGAACAGCGAGGGATCAGCAGTGCATTTCACCGCATCCGCCGCCACGGACCGGCCGGTGTTGCTCGCGGATCTTTGAGTACGCGTACTCATGCACTCGTGTACGGCGCCGGGAAATGTATGGCGACGAACGTTAAGTGTCTGGGAGGGGCGGGGAATTGGGATTACATCGGAGACTGGGCGCTGGAGTGCTGGTGGTGGGATGTGCGTTGATGACGACGGTGGCCACCGCATGCTCCCGACCGCCCGCCGACAGTGAGCTGCGGGCCAAGGCCCAGGGAGCCGACGCACAGCGCAAGCGCGACTCGGAGGAGGCGCATATCCGCGGACTGCTGGCGCCGTTCAGCCACGTGGACGGCCTGCACCCCGGATATACGATGTTCGAGGACGGATGCGCCAAAGCCAGCGAGGGCAACATCTTCGAGCCCGCCACGGGCCCCTTGCTGACCTGCTCGATGAGCGGGCGCGCCGTGTTCGGGGTCGAAGGTGAGGTCGCCGACGTGCTGCGGCATATCGACGCCGCGCACATCGCGCAGTGGCAGCCCAATGTCAACGGCCCCGGGAGTGCGTCCGGGGGATCGATGGACTACGCGCTGATGTACCAGCGGATGCGGGGCGTGGAACCCGACGGGCAATTGATGCCCGCTCCCTACCTGGAGTCGGTGAACGAAGATGTGACGATCACATGGGACACGGCGCCCCACGGAACCACGCCCCCTCTGCGGCAGGTGGAGGGCAAGGAAACGCCCGCCTGCCCCCCAGGAAACGTCGTGTACTCCCGGTGCGACATCACCCCCCAGCGCCCTGAAGCCGTGCCGTCCATCCGCGCCCGGTACGGAACGGTTCTCCAAGTGGACATCCGACCGACTCTCTCAGACGGAACCTACTTCAAGGTGCCCCGCCCCCGGTCCTAAGCGGATGCGGTGAAGTGCACTGCGGATCCTTCACTGTTCGGCTTGGTCGAGGGCTTGCACGCCGAGAAGGATCAGCATTTGACTTCGCCGTAACTGCTTAGTCGGTGGACAAGGGTGCCGACGAGGCGGGCATCGGGCCCGCCTACTTCACCCCGCCCGCATCCAGCAGCGCCGTCACCGTCGTCGTGGTCAGCCCTTCCAGCGTCTCGATCCCGGCACCGGCCCGGGCGCTCGCGCCGTCGAAGACCAGCATCAGCTGCCGGGCGAGAAGCTCGGGATCACGCGCACCACCCAGCTCTGCCTGCGCACGGAACACCTCTTTCATACGCCCCTTCGCACCGCCCGCGACCACCGACGCCGGGTGCCCGGGGTCCTTGAGTTCGACGAGCGCGGCGAGGAACGGGCAGCCGCGGTACTCCGGCCGCACCGAGGCCGCCTCCACCTGCTCGAAGATGCCCAGGATGCGCTCGCGCGGCGTCCCGGCATCCTCCGGATCCGGCGCGAGCTGCTTCTCGTACCGCGGAATCCGCCGTTCCAGGCTCGCCGCGAGGACGTCGTCCTTGCTCTCGAAGAGCTGGTACATCGACCGCTTCGAGACACCGGCCGACCGGCACAGCGCCTCGATGCCGACGGATACGCCCTCGCGGTAGATCAGGTCGGCCGCCGCGTCCAGCAACCGGTCCCTGGTGGACGCCTTGTCTGTAGTGGCCATAAGGGCAGGTTACCGCGCGGGACGAGATTGGGAAACCGATCGGTCTCCCCGGGCCGCGTGGGCGCAATCACACGTGACACAGCGGCTGAACAAGCGCTTGGATAGTGACGATCGGACCGTGTGTCCCACCCCGCCGTGCCGCGCTGGAGGCCCCGTTGCTGTTCACATCCGTCGACGATGTCTCGGCGCGTCTCGCCGAGACCGGCTATCTGGCCTCGCCCGCGGTCGCGACCACGGTCTTCCTGGCCGACCGTCTGGGCAAGCCGCTGCTGGTGGAGGGCCCCGCCGGGGTCGGCAAGACCGAACTCGCCAAGGCCGTCGCCCAGGTGGCCGGGGCGCGGCTGGTCCGGCTCCAGTGCTACGAGGGCGTCGACGAGTCCCGGGCGCTGTACGAGTGGAACCACGCCAAGCAGTTGCTGCGCATCAGCGCGGGCCGCGACGAGACGTGGGACGAGGCGCGCACGGACATCTTCAGCGAGGAGTTCCTGCTGGCGCGCCCCCTGTTGACCGCCATCCGCGGCGACGATCCCAAGGTGCTGCTGATCGACGAGACCGACAAGGCCGACGTCGAGGTGGAGGGGCTGTTGCTGGAGGTGCTCAGCGACTTCCAGGTCACCGTCCCCGAGCTCGGCACGATCGCCGCGACCAGCCGGCCCTTCGTGGTTCTCACCTCGAACGCGAGCCGTGAGCTGTCGGAGGCGCTGCGCCGCCGCTGCCTCTTCCTCCACATCGGCTTCCCGGAGGAGGAGTTGGAGCGTCGCATCGTACGGCTGAAGGTGCCGGGTCTGGACGCGACGTTGACGGAGTCGGTGGTGCGGGTGGTCGGCGCACTGCGCGAGATGGACCTGCGGAAGGTGCCCTCGGTCGCCGAGACGATCGACTGGGCGCGCACCCTGCTCGCGCTCGGGGCCGACACCCTCGACGAGACCGTCGTACGTGACAGCCTCGGCGTGCTCCTCAAGCACCAGGACGACATCCTCAAGGCGGCCGCCAAGCTCGACCTGGACGCCATGTGAACGCGCCGACGGGCGTCGCCGAGCGGCTGACGGGGTTGGTCGGCGCGTTGCGTGCACACGGCGTGCGGATCGGCACCGGCGAGACCGTGGATGCCGCGCAGGCGGTGGCGGCGCTCGGCCTGGCCGACCGGGAACTGCTGCGCGAGGGCCTCGCCGCCACGCTGTTGCACGGCACGGGACAGCGCCGGGTGTTCGACCCCGTCTTCGACCTGTACTTCCCGCGTCTCGTCGGGGCACCGATGTCCGAGGGTCAGGAGAGCGACGCTCCCGCCGCCGACCGGGAGGAGCTGCGCGACCGGCTCGCGGCCGCGCTCGCCGCGGGCGACCGCGAGACGCTGGAGCGGCTGGCGGTCGAGGCGGTCGACGGATTCGGGGGCTACGGCTCCTCGCCGGGGTCGGACGGCTGGTCGTCGTACCAGACGCTCGACCGGCTCCGCCCGCAGACGCTGATGGCGCGCGTCCGTGACAGCGTCCGGGCGCGCCAGGACGGCGTGGCGGGGTTCGCCGACCGGCTGCTGGAGGACGAGATCCGGCGGCGTATCGAGATGTTCCGCGCGCTGGTCGCCACGGAGGCGCGACGCCGGGTCGCCGAGCGGCGCGGCCGGGACGAGTTGGCGCGGCGGGCGGTGGCCCCGACCGCCGACCGGGTCGACTTCCTGTTCGCGGGGCGGGACCGGCTCGCCGAGCTGCGCAGGACGGTGCAGCCGCTGGCGCGCAAGCTGGCCACCCGGCTCGCCGCACGCCGCCGCCGGGCCGCGCGCGGCACCATCGACCTGCGGCGGACCCTGCGCGGTTCACTGTCCACCGGCGGGGTGCCCATGAAGCCGGTGCTGCGCAGGCGCCGCCCCGTCCGGCCCGAACTGGTGCTGCTGTGCGATGTGTCGGGCTCGGTGGCGGGCTTCTCGGACTTCACCATGCTGCTGGTGCAGGCGTTGCACGACCAGTTCAGCAAGGTGCGGGTGTTCGCCTTCGTCAACCGGATCGACGAGGTGACCGGCCTGCTCGTGCACGGCGCGGCCGATCCGGAGGGGCTGGGTGCCCGGATCCGCTCCGAGGCGACGCTGACGGGCTGGCACGGCAGCAGCGACTACGGCGTCGCGTTCGGCGAGTTCGCCGAGCGGTACGTCGACGCGGTGGGGCCGCGCACGACCGTGTTCGTCCTCGGCGACGCCCGTACGAACATGGGCGACCCGAATCTGCCGGCCGTCCGGCGGTTCTCCGAACGGGCCCGCCGTGTCTACTGGTTGAACCCCGAGCCGCTCTCCCAGTGGGGTACGGGCGACTCGGCGGCGCCCGAGTACGCCGGGCTGGTCGAGATGCACGAGTGCCGCAACGTACGGCAGCTCAGCGGGCTGATCGGCCGACTGCTGCCGGTCTGACCGCCGGGTGGCGGGACGGGACCGACCTCCCCGCGTCCCCGTCTCCCGGTGTCCCCGTGTCCCTTACGCGACCAGCTGCGGGTACATCACGCCCAGGTCCTCGGCCAGTTGGGCCTTGACCTGCCGGGTGAGGTCGTCGGCCAGCACCTCGAAGGCACCGGACTCGATGCCGTCGAGGGCCTGCGCCGCGACGCTCTCGGGCGAGGACTTCGGCGCGTCCACCTTCGCGGCCATGTCGGTGTCGACGTAACCGACATGGAGTCCCGTGACGTCGATGCCGCGCGGCCTCAGATCGAGGCGCAGGGAGTTGGTCTGCGACCAGAAGGCCGCCTTGGAGGCACTGTAGGAGCCCAGGAGCCCCACCCACGACAGCACCGAGTGGACGTTGAGGATGTGGCCGCCGCCGTTGCGCTCGATGATCGGCACGAAGGCGCGCGTGACGAGGAGAGGGCCGTAGAAGTTCGTCTCGAACTCGCGGCGGACGTCCTCGACGGGCGAGTCCAGGAAGTTCGCGTTCACGGACGCGCCCGCGTTGTTGATCAGGACGGTGACGTCCTGCGCGCGCTCGGCGGCCGCGGCGACGGACGCGGGGTCGCTCACTTCCAGCGCCAGCGGCACCGCGTCGGGGTGCGTGACGGTCCGCGGGTCGCGTGCGGTGGCGTACACCTTGGACGCGCCGCGCTCGTAGAGGGCCTGCACCAGTGCCCGGCCGATGCCGCGGCTGCCGCCGGTGACCAGGACGACCGAACCTTCGATGGATGTCATGAGAGCTCCCGAAGCCACGGGAAACCGATCGGTTTCCCTTCACCGGAAGAGTAAACCGATCGGTTTCCAAGGGCAAGGCGGGAGGCGAGGAGGGACAAGGAGCGGACACGAAAACGGCTCGCCCCGATGGACGGGGCGAGCCGTTGACCGTGTCCGGATCAGGACGTGACGGCCGCCGTCTCCACGACAGCCTCGTCCGCCGCCGCATCGTCGGTGGCGGCGTCGTCGGTGGCGGAGGCCTTCTTCTCGACCGTGTATTCCTGGGCCGCACCCCGGGTCAGACCGACCAGCGCCACGGCGACGATCAGCACGAACGCGACTCCGGCGATCGCGAAGCTCAGCGTGAACTGGCTCTCGGCGGGCAGCGCGGGCGCGCCGGCCGGCAGGTGCTGGATGGTCTTGGACGCCAGCAGCGAGGTGATCACCGCACTGGCGATCGCGCTGCCGACGGAACGGGAGATGGAGTTGAGTCCGTTGGCGATGCCGGTCTGATGGTGCGGCACACTCGCCACGATGAGCGCGGGCATGGCCGCGTAGCCGAAGCTGATCGCGACACCGATCAGCAGGCCCGCCAGGATGATCGACGCGGACGTGTCGTGCGCCAGGGTCAGCCACGCGAAGCCGACGACACCGAACACCGCGCCCACGGCGAGGGTGAACCGCGCCCCGATCCGCCCGACGAGGATCCCGCCGAACTGTGCGGCGAGCAGCGAGATCAGCGTGGTCGGCAGCAGGTACTCGACCGAGGCGCGCAGCACCGAGGCGCCGAATCCGTAGCCGGTGAGCTCCTTCGGCATCTGCGCCAGGTACGCGACGCCGATGAACTGGGAGAACATCGCGAAGCCGAGGAAGAGGCCGGCGAGGTTCGTGAAGAGCACCGGACGGTGGGCGAACATCCCCATGTCCACCATCGGCGCGCGGACCTTGCGCTCGACCAGGACCCAGACGCCCGCCATGACGACCGCGGCGACGAACAGGCCGACGGTGCGGGCGGAGGACCAGCCCCACTCGTGTCCCTGCGAGATCGGCAGCAGGAGCAGGACGAGCAGCGCGGCGAGCGTTCCCGCGCCGAGCCAGTCGGTGCGGCCGCCGGTCGTCGAGCGTGAGGAGGGGACGCGCAGGACGACGCCGACCAGGGCGAGGGCCGCGAGACCCACGGCGAGCCAGAACACCCGGTGATAGTCGGGGTCCGAGCCCCGTGTGAGCAGTCCGGCCGCCACCAGGGCGAGTCCGCTGCCGACCGCGAGCGTGCCGCTCACCAGCGCCATCGCGCCGTGCAGCTTCGCCGGGGGTATCTCCTCGCGCAGGACCGAGAGGGCGAGCGGGAAGATCGCGGTGGCCGCACCCTGGAGCACCCGGCCGACGATCAGCCACAGCAGCGAGGTGGTGGTCGCCGCCAGCACCGAACCGGCGATCATCAGCAGCAGAACCCCGATCAGCGTGGGCTTCTTGCCGTGCATGTCGCCGAACCGGCCGAGCAGCGGGGTGAAGACCGCGGCGGACAGCAGGGTCGCGGTGGTGACCCAGCTGACGTTGGCGGTGGTGGTACCGAGGTCGCTCTGGATGATGCTCAGGATCGGTACGACGAGGGTCTGCATCATCGAGACGATCATGGCCGCGAGGCCGAGGACCAGGACGAGTGAGAGGTCGCCGGTGGGACGCTTCTGCGCCACGCGATCAGTGGGTGTCACGGCTTCTTCCGTAGGTCAGACGGGGCGAGGGACTACTGCACGGAAACTTGAAGTCCATAAAGCTATAGGGACTGGAAGTTTGAGGTCCTCAAGTAACTCGATAGAGGTAAGCATCGAAGATTGAGGTAGTCAAGTTTCGGGTTACGCTGGATCCATGTCCGCGACATCTGGAACGAGCCGCTCCACCGAGGCGTCCGACGCCGGACCCCTCGCCGTCTCCAACGTCATGCTTCTCGACACCCTGTGGGCGTCGATGGTCAGCCTCTACGCGGATCTCACCAGCGCCGCCGCCGCGCACGGCCTCACCTACAGCCAGGCCAAGGCGCTCAACGTGCTGCGCCAGGGCCCGGCTCCGATGCGGGCCCTGGCGGGCACACTGCGCTGCGACGCCTCGAACATGACCGGGATCATCGACCGGCTGGAGGCCCGCGGCCTCGTCTACCGCGAGCCCAGCCCCACCGACCGGCGGGTCAAGAACGTCGTCCTCTCGGAGGACGGGGCGGCCGCCGTGTCGAGCATCCGTGACGGCATGCACGGCACCCACCAGGCCCTCGACTCACTCACTGACGCCGAGCGGTCCACCCTCGAAGGCCTGCTCTCGCGACTGTTCGTCGCCGAGGACGACCGGGCTTCCTGACCCCCGAAGACCCCCGAGCAGGACGCCCCACCCAAGCTGTTCCGCTGCCTGCCCAGCTCCTCCTAGGTCCTGTCGTCAAATTCCCGTCTGCCCCGCGACGCCATGCACGCGCCCCCAAGCTCTCGACTCCGCTCGAGCAGGGGGGACCCCCATGACCCCGCGGGGCCCGCCCTCTGGGCGGACGACGGGAATGTGACGACAGGACCTAGGGAGGGACCCAGGGATTTCCCGGAAGAGCCGGGGTGCGGCGCGGCCCTAGCCTCGCAGGTGATCGGCCGGGGTGGCAGGCGAAGCCCCGGGCAGACACAGGGGGTGGTCGCGGTGGGCAGTGCCGATGTGATCGCCGATGTGTCCGACATCCTGGTGCACGTCCTGACCGCCGCGGTACGCGAATCAGACGCCCATGCCCGGGTACGGCTCGTCGAACTCGTCGGGCAGCAGCGGGGCGGCGGCCATGGAGCGCTCGGCCTCGAACTCTTCCTGTACGAGGTCGCCGAGGACCCCAGCGCACGCAACCGCCCGTCCCGCCACACCGTGGTCGAGGATCCGGGCACCGGTGCCGTCCGGCAGGAACGGCGCAGGGCGGACATGGCCCTGCTGCTGCGTTATCTGCTCATCCCGACCGGCGGCACCCCCGACGCCCAGCAGCGGATCCTCGGCCGGGCGATGCGGGCGCTGTACGACGACGCCATCCTCCAGGGCCCGTTGCTGGTGCCGGCCGCGCAGAGCAACAGCGTGGCCGACGCCGGGGAGTCGCTGAAGCTGCGGCTGGCTCCCCTGTCGCTCGACGAGCGGGCCAAGGTGTGGTGGGCGATCTCGCAGCCGTACCGGCTCTCTCTCAACTACGAGGTGCGGGTGGTCAATCTGGCCTCCCGCGACATCACCACGGAATCGGCCGTCACGGGCGGTGACGTCGGCGTCGGCGTCGGCGTCGGGCCGAGCGCGGGAGGCCGCCCGTGACGGCCGGCGGCCCGGCGGTGGACACCGTACGGATCGCGGTGGGGCCGGTCTGTCTGCTGCCGTGGGACACCTTCACCGGACGCGCCCCGGTCCTGCCCGTCACCGCCCTGGTCGAACGCCGGACGCCCGGCGGGCAGTGGGCCGCCGAGGACGACGTACCGGTCGTGACGACCCCCAGTGGCGCGATCGTGCTGCCGTCCCTGGCGAGCGCGCGCCCCGTGCCCGCGCCAAGTGCCGTACAGCGACTACGGATCCGGCTCGTCTCGCCGTATCTGCTGGACGCCGAGCACCCGGCCGGCGTGGAGTTCGACGCCCCGGCGTACGCGGTGCCCGCGGTGACCCGGACACGGCTGTACCCGCTGCCCGCCTACCCGTTCCCGCCCGGCACCCGGCTGCTGCACGGACGGGTGCGGCAGGGCGGGAGCCCGGTGGCGGGAGCGGCGGTCGCCGGCCGGGCCCGCGCGGACGCGGAGCATCTGCCGCGGATCGCCGCGTGGACGGAAGTCGCGGCGACGGCCGGGGACGGCGTCTTCCGGCTGCCGCTGCGGCGGGTCGGCAGCAGGCCGCAGCAGCCCCCGCCGGATCCCGCCGCACCCGACGGCGAGTGGTTCACGGTCACGGCGTTCGCGGAGCCCGGCCGGTCGGGCGGCCCCGAGGTGTCCGTCCAGCTGACCGCCCAGGACATCCGCGGTACCGAGCAGCTCATCGAGATCCCGTAGCGGAGTAGCGGAGGAAGCCCCCGATGCCCGAATACCTCAGCCCAGGCGTCTATGTCGAGGAGATCTCCACCGGCCCGCGGCCGATCACCGGGGTGGCCACCAGCACCGCCGGCCTGGTCGGGCTGACCGCCCGGGGCCCCGACTCGGGCAAACCCAAGCTGGTGACCAGCCTGTTGCAGTTCCACCGGCTCTTCGGCGGCTTTCTGCCCGAGCCGGACCCGGCCGGCGTCCGCGCGGCCGACGGGAACGGCATCCGGTGGTGGCTGCTCCCCCTCGCGGTGAAGGGGTTCTTCGACAACGGCGGGCAGCGGCTGTACGTCAAGAGGGTCGTCCCCCCGGACGGCGCCGCCACCCAGGCCGCCGCGACGCTCCACGACACCGCCACACCGCCCGTGCCGGTCCTGTCCGCACAGGCGGTACAGGCGGGCGAGGGAGGCAACGGCCTGCATGCCGTACTGCGCCTCGCGCGGTCCGCCGGCTATCCCGTCGTCGCACCCGCCGCGGCGCCCGTCGGCGTCCCTCCGGCCACCGTGACCCTCGCCCGCATGGGTGCGATCGGCGACGGCGACACCGTCCTGCTCCTCCCCGCCGACCGTACGAAACAACCCAGCCTGCACACGGTCGTCTCGCACGCGCCCGCCGGGAGCGACGTCACCCTCACCCTGGACCGCCCGCCCCAGGCGGCGGCCGTCGAGGGCGACGCCCTCGTCCTGGCCGGGTTCCGGCTGGAGATCATCGACGCGCCGCCCGGCGTCCCGCGGGTCACCCGGACGATCCCACCGGCGTCCCAGGCGGCCTCCGCCGGTCTGAGCACGCTCGCCCTGGACGTCGGTGCCGCCCCGGACGCACCGCTCACCCTCACCATCGGCGCGAGCCCGCTGCCGTATCTGAGCACCCGTCTCTCCCGGACCGATCCGGGCCGGCCGCTCGCCACCCTGGATCTCTTGAACGGCGACAGCGGCGGCACGGCGCTCACCGCCGCCGACTACATCGGCGTGGACGGCGGCAGCGGGAACCGGACCGGCATCCAGGCGCTCGAGGACATCGACGAGGTCGCGATCTGCGCCGTGCCCGGCGTCTGGGAGCCGACCGTCCTGGACGGACTGAAGACGCACTGCGAGATCCTCGGTGACCGGTTCGCCGTGTTCGACGGACCCCCCACGACCGATCTGGAAGTCGTCAGGGGCTTCCGGGCCGCGCTGTCCACCGACCGGGCCGCCCTGTACCACCCCTGGCTGCACGTGCCGGATCCCACGGGCACCGGCAGCGCGGACGCACCCCCGTCGGGACACATGATCGGCGTCTACGCCGACACGGACGTCAGGCGCGGGGTCCACAAGGCCCCGGCCAACACCGTGGTGCGCGGCATCGTCCCCGGGGCCGGCCTGGCCGCGGACGTCACGAAGCGCGAGCAGGACACCCTCAACCCCTTCGGGATCAACGTGCTGCGCGCCTTCCCCAACCTGGGCCAGCGGGTATGGGG
Source organism: Streptomyces sp. NPDC058086 (assembly GCF_042885015.1). Lineage (NCBI taxonomy): Bacteria > Bacillati > Actinomycetota > Actinomycetes > Kitasatosporales > Streptomycetaceae > Streptomyces > Streptomyces sp. NPDC058086. The sequence goes on from NZ_JBHVST010000004.1 coordinate 49,984, forward strand.
CGCGCGCACGCTGGCCGACGACACCCGGTGGCAGTACGTCAGCGTCCGGCGGCTCTTCCTCTTCATCGAGGAGTCGCTCGACGAGGGGCTCCAGTGGGTGGTCTTCGAGCCCAACTCCGAGCAGTTGTGGGCCTCGGTCCGGCAGACCATCGGCGCCTTCCTGACCGGGGTCTGGCGTGGCGGCGCGCTCGCCGGCGCCACCGCGGAGGAGGCGTTCTACGTCATCTGCGACCGGACCACCATGACCCCGGACGACCTCGCCCAGGGCCGGCTGGTCTGTGAGGTCGGGGTCGCACCGGTCTTCCCGGCCGAGTTCGTCGTCGTCCGGATCCAGCAGGCGACCCGCGAGTCGACGACCTCCTGACCCGTACCGAAACCGAAAGAGAGGGGTCGGCCGTGCCGCCCGTTCAGCGTGACGATCCGTACGGTGCCTACAACTTCCTCGTGGAGGTCATCGGCATCGCCCCCGACGGCCATGACGTGACGGCGTCCTTCACCGAGGTCACCGGGCTCACCGTGGACATCCAGCCGATCGAGTACCGCGACGGCAACGCGAAGAAGCCCCATGTGACCAAGCAGCAGGGCCTCGCGAAGATGTCCAACCTGGTCCTGAAGCGCGGCATCACGGGCCATCCGGAGTTCTGGAACTGGGTCAAGCTGTCGATGAACGGCAGGACCGAGCGTGCCGAGGGCGCCATCACGCTCCTCGACGAGAACCGCAGCGCGGTCATGCGCTGGAACTTCCGCCGCGGCTGGCCGGTGAAGTACACCGGCCCCTCACTCGGCGCGACCAAGAACGAGATCGCCATGGAGACGCTCGAACTCTGCGTCGAAGAGCTCGAGATCGCGTAATCGAAGGGCTCTGGATCGTGTAGGCGAAGAGCTCTGGACCGCGTAACCGGGAGAACATCGCGCAACCGGGGGACCATCGTGCCCGCATCCACCCTTGAACCGCCGCCGCCCGCCCACCCGTCGCCGCCATCGTCTCCACCACCGCCACCACCATCGCCGCCCTCATTGCCGTCACTGCCGGGAGTGACCGCAACGGCGGTCGCGGCGGCCGATCCCGTCCAACCGCTGCGCACCGACGTGGCCTGCTTCGCGGGCCGCACCCGGCGCGGCCCCCTGGCCTCCCCGGTGCGCGTCACGGACTGGGCGGCCTACACCGCCGTCTTCGGCGGCCTGGACGCCGCGCTCGATCTGCCGTACGCCGTGCGCGGCTACTTCGCCAACGGCGGCGCCGCGCTGTGGGTGCTGCGGACGGAACCGGCCGGGCCCACCTCGGCCGCGGCCGCCTGGCCGGCCGGAGCACCCTCCCCGTTCGCGACCGCGGCGGGCTGCCGGATCGAGGCGGCCTCCCCGGGCGGCTGGGCCGACGGCACCCGGGTGACGGTCCGGCACCGCCCGGCCGGGGCCGCCGGGCAGCCCCAGGTACTGGTGCGGGTCGATTCCCCCGGGGAGTCCCCCGAGTCGTTCGGCTGGCTGCGGGCCGCCGAACTCCCCGCCGCCGTGAGCGCGCTCTCCCGGCTCGTCCGGCTGGTCCCCGACGACCTCGCCCCCGTCGCCCCGGCTGCCACGGCCCACGCGGGCACCCACACGGTCACCCTCACCGGTGGGACTCCCCGCCCCGGCGGTCCCGACGACAGCGGCACCCTGGCCGACGCCTACGCCGACGCCGTACGGGCCATGACCGAACTGCCGGAGCCCGCCCTGCTGGCCCTGCCCGACCTGGACCGCTGCGGGGTCGGCGAAGGGCACCGGGAGGAGCTGGCCGATCTGCTGGTCGAGGGCTGCGCGCAGACGCTCGACCGGCTGGCCCTGCTCGACCCGCCCCGCGCACTGGGCACGGACGCCGATCCGGTGGCGGCGACGCGCCGGGCCACCGACTGGATGGAGGCCCTGCGGCAGCGCCACGACACGGCGGGGCTGCAGGCCTGCGCGGTGCACTGGCCGCCGCTGCGGGTGCCCGATCCCCTGGCCACCGTGCCGCCCGCGCTGCGGACGGTACCCGCAGCCGGCCATGTCGCAGGAACGGCGGCGCGGCTCGACCGTGAGCGGGGCGCGTTCGCGACCCCGGCCAACGCCTCGCTGGAGGATGTCGTCGACCTCGCACACGTCCTGCGCGCCGAGCAGGAGACGGCCGTGTACGCCTCGGGCGCCAATCTGCTGCGCTGTCCGCCCGGCCGGGGACCGCTGGTGTGGGGAGGGCGGACCGCGGTGCCGCCGACGCGGGCCGGGGGCGTCGGCGACGGCTGGTTCATCGCTCACCGCAGGCTGGTGCACCGGCTGGTGCGGGCGGCCCGCGCGGTGGCCGAACCGCTGCTCTTCGAGCCCGACACGCCCGGTCTGCGACTGCTGCTCGTGCAGGGCCTGACCGAGGTGCTGCTCGGTCTGTTCGAGGCGGGCGCGCTGGCCGGGGAGCGGCCCGCGGAGGCCTTCCGGGTGCGCTGTGACGAGGGGCTCAACCCGCCGGACCTGGTGGCGCTCGGGCAGCTGGTCTGCCAGGTGGAGGTGGCTCCTGCCGCGCCCATGGAGTTCATCGCCGTCCGGCTGCTGATGGGCGGGCGGGGCCGGCTGGAGGTGGTGGAGGCATGACCGAACAGGCCCTGGAGTTCTTCACCGAACCGCTGCCCAAGTACCGGTTCCTGGTGGTGCTGGGCCCGGCGGCCGCCCATCTGCCGCCCGAGCAGGCGGCGTTGCTTCCGCTGACCGCCCAGGGCGCCTTCCAGCAGGTCACCGGGCTCGGGGCGCAGCTGGAGGTCACGGCGTATCCGGAGGGCGGGGTCAACGACCGGCTCCGGCAGTTCCCGGTGCGCCACGCGTGGAACCGGATCGTGCTGCACCGCGGGGTGGCCCGGGGTCCGGGCCTGTGGGCCTGGTACCGGGCCGGGCTCGGCAATCCGCTGGGCGCGCGGCGCAGCGGCGCGGTGCTGCTGATGGACGCGGCCGGGGTGCCCGGCGCGGTGTGGGCCTTCCGTGGCGGCCTGGCCTCGAAGTGGACGGGCCCCGATCTGCACGGGGAGCGCAGTGAAGTGGCCCTGGAGCAGCTGGAGATCGCGCACGAGGGGCTGGTGGCGGTGGAGCAGGCGGTACCGGAGCTGGGGTGACGCGGACGCCGCCGACGTGGCGGTACTGGCCGACATGGCAGGACGGGCCGACGTGCCGGGACGGGCATCGCGGAGTGGCGTGATTCAGGGGTTCAGGGGTTCAGGGGTTCAGGGGTTCAGGGGTTCAGGGGTTCAGGGGTTCAGGGGTTCAGGGGTTCAGGGGTTCAGGGGTTCAGGGGTTCAGGAGAGAGAAATGCTGACGATTCATCACCTTTCCGTCGACTTCGAGGTCGGCGGCGACGACACGGCGGTCTTCGCCCGGCTCTTCGCGGAGCACATCCGGGAGTGGTCGCAGCGGCAGGACGACGTAAGGGCCCGCGGCCGGCTGCTGGCCCGGGAGGCTTCGCTGACCGGTGACGGCCCGGCCCGCGAGTCCTCCGGCGGGCCCGCTGCCGGTTGCTTCGGGGGGTCCTGATGGCTCCGCTGCCCGGCCTGTCCACGGGGCGGGACGCCGCGCCGACACTGGCGACCCTGGTCGTCCGGCCGTCCGACTCCGTGTCCGGGCCCGCCCAACCGCTGCTGACGCTGCCGGTCAATCCGACCGAGTACGCGGTCTCCAAAGCGGTGACGTTCGCCGAGATCGGCATTCCGGGTCTGGACGCGCCGCCCCTTCAGTTCGTACGGGGCGGCGCGCGGACCCTCAAGCTGGACGCCCTGGTCGACGCCGCCGAGGAGGCGGAGTCCCGGGACCGGAATGTGCAGCGGCGCTGGCTCGACGACTTTCAGAATCTGACGCTCCGTCAAAGCCCCACGCACGCACCGCCGGTGGTGACCTTCGCCTGGGGCGCCAATCCCCCCTTCACCGGGGTCGTGGACAGCCTCTCCTTCACCTATGTCCTCTTCGACCGGGACGGTACGCCGACCCGGGCCAAGGTGTCGTTGTCCCTCAAAGAGTTCAGAACGGCCAAGGAGCAGCAGCTCACCACGGCGACGAGTTCACCGACCGTGCGCAAGGTCTGGACGGTGCGGCGCGGCGACACGCTCTCCTCCATCGCCGCCGCGGTGTACCGGGACTCCGGGCGCTGGCGGGAGCTGGCGGCCGCCAACACCCTCGCCGATCCACGGGCGCTCACTCCCGGCACCGCGCTCGTCGTGCCCGCGCTGGAACGGGGGTGAGGGGCGATGGCACCGCCGCCGAACGCGCTCGCGACTCCGCTGCCGGCCGACTCGTACGCCCCGTGCTTCGAGGTCGCGCTGGACGGCTCCGAGATCGCCGCCCAGATGCGCGACTGCGTGCTCGACATCCAGGTGGTCCGTGAGCTGGACAAGACCGGAACGTTCTCGCTGGCGCTGAGCAACTGGGACGAGCTGAGCCGTCAGCTGCGCTTCGACGACCCCAAGCACTTCGCCCCCGGCCAGCTCGTGGAGATCCGGCTCGGCTACACCTCGCTCGGCCAGCCGCTCGTGGTGGCCAAGGGCCAGGTCACCACGGTCCAGTCGGACTTCCCCTCGTCGGGACCGCCGACCCTGCAGATCACCGGCCAGGACCGCACGACGCGGATGAAGGAACGCAAGCCACGGCCCGACGACGTGAAGAAGTTCCTGAACCTCGCCGACTGGCAGATCGCGCAGAAGATCGCGGAGCGGCACCAGCTGGAGCTGGTGGCCGAGAAGGAGGGCGTGGTGCATCCGGTGGTGACGCAGGACAACCTCGACGACGTCTCCTTCCTGCTCAAACGCGCCAAGGGCATCGACCGGGAGTGCTATGTGGCGCCCTGTCCGCGGACCGGGGTGGAGAAGCTGTACTTCGTCTCCCCCGCCGACGGCCGGGCGGGCTCGACGGCCCGGCAGCCGCACACCTTCGACCTCTGGTACGCGGTGCCGGCCGGCGGCGCCCGCTCGGATCGGGCGGATCAGGGTCCGGCCCCGAACGGGTCTCCCGAGCCCAATCTGATCTCGTTCCGGCCGACCGTGACCCTGTCGGGGCAGGTCGCCAAGGTGACGGTGCGCGGCTGGGACCCCCGGACCAAGAAGGCGATCGTCGGCATCGCCACCCAGGCGGACCTGCGGGCGGAGCGCGACGCCGGGCGCAGCGGACCCGCGGCGGCGGCGCAGGAGATGGGCGACAGGGAAGAGGTGATCGTGGACCGCCCAGTGGCCTCCGAGCAGGAGGCGCGGGCGCTGGCGGTCAGCGTGCTGCGCGGGAAGTCGTACGAATTCGTCACCTGTGCCGGGCAGCTGGCGGGAGTACCCGATCTGGTGCCGAGCGACTCGCTGCGGATCGGCGGGGTGGGGAGCCGGTTCGGCGGCACCTACTACACAACCAAGGTGACGCACTCCTTCAACTCCTCCGGATTCCTCACCTCGTTCGAGGCGCGGCGCACGTCCGAGGGGCGGTGACGAGGCGATGACGGCCATGCCCGGACAGACCGTGGACAAGAAGTACTTCGGTGTGGCGACCGGAATCGTGGAACGGGTGGAGGACGACCCGGAGCAGGAGTGCCGGGTGCGGCTCACGCTGCCGTGGTACGACGGTGCCACGATCAGCGAGTGGTGCCGGGTCGCGCAGCCGTACGCGGGCAACGGGTACGGGGCGAGTTTCGTACCGGAGAAGGGCGACGAGGTGCTCGTCGCCTTCGACCAGGGCGACATGCGCTACCCCGTGGTCATCGGCTGCCTCTACAACGGCGTCGACAAACCGCCCACGCACCGCACCGGCGGCCGGGACGAGAAGCTGCTGCGGACCAAGCACGGCCATGAACTGGCCCTGGACGACAGTGCGGGCCGTCAGGCCGTACGGCTCACCTCCTCCGCCGGACACCGCGTCGAACTCTCCGACGCGGGCAACTCGGTGGTAGTGCGCACCGCCTCCGGCGGCAAGGTGACGGTGACCGCGGACGGCTCGGTGGAGATCAGCGCCGGGTCGGGTCCGGTGACGGTCAGCGGAGGTTCGGTGACGGTCTCCGGTGACTCGGTGACGCTGGACGCGCCGCAGGTGAAGCTGGGCACCGGCGCCGCGGAGCACGTGGTCTCGTGGGAGCGGTTCCTGCCGTGGTTCGTCCCGCACACCCACCTCGTCGCCACACCCGGCGCCACGGGCCCGGCGATCCCCGCGACCACGCCTGCGCCGATGTCGACGACCGTGCGGGTGGCCCCGTGACCGGCGGCGCGGAGGCCTTCCTCGGGCGGGGCTGGCGCTTCCCGCTGCTGCCGGACGCCTCGGGGCGGCTGGCGTACGCGGCCGGTGAGGACAGCGTCCGCGACTGTCTGCTGGTGCTGGTGCGCACCGGCCTCGGCGAGCGGGTGATGCGCCCCGAACTGGGCACCCGTGCACCGGAGTTGGTCTTCGCTCCGGGCAGCGCGCGGACCCTGCGCGAGTTGGAGGACTCGGTGCGCTTCGCCATCCGGGACTTCGAGCCGCGGGCGGCCGTGGACGACGTACGGGCGCAGGCGCGGCCGGGCGAGGAGTGGCGGGTGACGGTGTCCGTCGACTACCGGGTCAGGACGACGGGCCGGCACGAGACGCTGGTCTTCCCCTACTACCTCGACGGCGGCGCGGGACTGGTGGGCGGCGCGGGCGCGTTCGAGGCGAGCGCGGGCGCGTTCGAATCGGGCGGGGGTGGCCTCTCATGACGCTTGCGCCGCTGCGGCTGGACGATCTGTCCTGGGCCGATCTGGTGGACGCGGTCCGCTCGCGGATCCCCGCCGAATCCGCGGGCCGCTGGACCCTGCACGCCCCCGTCGATCCGGGCATGACCCTGCTGGACCTGCAGGCGTATCTGCTGGAGCAGCAGGTCTACCGGCTCGACCAGGTTCCGGACGCGGTCGTGCACGGGGTGCTGCGGCTGCTGGGGGTGCCGGGACCCGCCCCGGCGAGCGCGGCGGTGACGGTGCTTCAGGTCGTTCCGGAGGAGCCCGGCGCCCGGCTGCGGATCCGGGAGGGTGCCTCCTTCGGCCGGGAACCGGGGCGCGGCACGGACTTCCATCTGGACGGGGACCTGGACGTGCTACCGGTGCGGGTGACTGGGCTGTCCGTGCGGGACGCGTCCGGCGAACGGGACCGGACGGCCGATCTCGCCGCCGGACGCCCGGTGCCGTTGGCGGGCGCCCCCGGCCGTCCCGCGCGGGTCCGCGTGCGCCTGACCGTGTCCGGTGACGGCTTCCCGGACGGCGGAACGCTCGCACTGCTGCTCGCCCTGGAGGAACCGGCGGGACCGTGGGCCGGTAGTCCGGCCCCCGAGGGCTGGAGCGCGCGGGCCGTGCCCGACGTACCGCCACCGGCTCGACTCCATTGGTCGTACGGGCCTGTCGGGGACGTGCGCGCCCTGCCGGCCGGTGCGGTGGTGGACGGTACCGGTGGGCTGCGCCGGTCCGGGCTGGTCCGGTTGGCTCTCCCGGCCACGGCGGGCGGCACCGAACGCGAACTGCTGCTGGACACACCCGCCGCGACCTTCGCCGCACCACCACGGCTGCTGGGCCTGTCCCCGAACACGGTCCCCGCGCACCACGCGCGGCGCGTCCGTCTGGAGGAGGGCCCGGACGGAGTCGTGGTGAGTCGGCTCATCGACCGGCCGCGGCTTCCGGGGCTGGTGGTCGCCCTGCCCGAGGACGCGGCCGGGCGGCTCATCGACGTCGGACGGTTCACGCTGTGGGAGACGGACGACGCCGGTACCGCCCGCGCCCACGACTGGGCGGCCGTACCGGATCTGGCGTTCAGCGGGCCGCTGGACCGGGTGTTCACCGTGGACCGGGCGTTCGGGGCACTGCGCTTCGGCGACGGTCTGACCGGACGGATTCCCCGGGTCGGCCGCACCGGGTCGGCGACGGTGTTGTGGGCGGAGTACCGGCTCGGCGGTGGTCCGTCAGGCAACGGCGGCGCGGATCCGGCCGTACGCGCCGCGCCACCGGCGGCTCTGCTGGCCTTCCCCGCGCTGGCCGGGTTCGCCGGTCCGCGACCGGTGGCCGGGTCCCAATCCCCGCCAGGGGACTGGGTGTTCACCGGCGGGCCCGAGGACACCGAGCCGCCCGGCGCGCCGTGCACCGCGCGCGCCCTCGTGCCGTCCACGGGCGGGGCCGAGCCCGAGTCCCCGGCGGCCGCGCGCCGCCGGGCCGCCGCCGCGCTCGGCGTCGTCACCCGCGCCGTGACCGCCGCCGACCACGAGGAACTCGCCCTCTCCACCCCCGGGGTCGCCGTCGCCCGCGCCCACGCACTGGTCGGCGTCCACCCGGCGCACCCCGGGCGCAGCGTGCCCGGCGCCGTGACCACCCTCGTCGTCCCCCGGGTGCCGCGCGCCCCCGGCGACAGCGCCGCGCCCGACGCCGTGCCGCTGCCGGTGCCCGACCCCGGCACACTGAGCGCCGTACGGGCCCGGCTGGAGTCGGGGCGGCTGCTGGGCGCCGGGGTGTTCGTCGCGCCCCCGCGCTACCGTCCGGTGCGCGTCCGTGTCACCCTCGCCGCGGACACCGCCCGTCGGCACCTGCTCGACGCGGCGCTGCGCCGCCACCTCGACCCGCTCGTCGGCGGCGACGGCACCGGCTGGCCGTTCGGTGGGGTCCTGCGCCCCTCGGCGCTGCAACGTACGGCCGAACGCGCGCTGGAGGCGGCGGGCGACCGGACCCCGGTGCGGACCGTCGCCGTGGCCCTGGACGAGGGACCGTACGAGTCCTGCGGCGATGTGCCGCTGCGCCCCGGCGAACTTCCGGGCCCGGTCGAGGTCCTGGTGTGCACGACCCCGCCGTCCGGTGCCGTCCCCCGGGAGGTGCACGCGTGAACGCCCACGACCCCGGCCTGCCCGTGCCGGTCGACCCCGCCGGCCGGCTCGCCCCCGCGGCGGACGAGCCGTGGTGGACGCTGTCCGCCGGCGGCGCGCGGGAGGCGCTGCTCGACGCGGACGGGCGCCCGGTACCACTGGGCCTCACCCGGGACGACCTGGTGGCAGCGCTGCGCGCCCGGGCCGGCGATTTCACCCCCGAGTGGACCGGTACGGGTCCTGACGACGCGGGCGAGGCGCTGCTGCGGCTGTTCGGGCTGCTGGCCGAGGCGGTGGCCGAACGCGTCGACCGGCTGCCCGCCAAGCTGCTCGTGGAGCACCTGCGGATCGCCGGGGTCTCCCCGCTGCCCGCCTCGCCCGCCCAGGTCCTGCTGCGCCTGACGGCAACGGCCGCAGCGGGCACGGGAGTTCAGGTGCCCGCGGGCTTCCAGGCCGGCGCTCCCGGCGAGGACGGCACCGAAGTGGTGCTGGAGACCGTGGACGACATGTGGGTGTCCCCTGCCGAGCTGACCTCCCTCGCGGTGGGCCGCCCCGCCACGGGCACGCTGCCGGGGCCGGTGGACGAGGTGCTGCCGGGTCAGGGGTCGGCCACCGACGGATTCCTCCCGTTCGGCGCCCGGGGCACGGCCGGTTCGGCGCTCTGGCTGGGGTTCACCGCCCCTGGGGCCGTCGAGGGCGGGCTGTCGCTCGCCTTCGTCGCCGCCCCGCGCCCGGGCGGTCCCGCCTCGGCGGCCCGCGGTACCGTCGCCCCGCCCGACGCGCCCCCGCCGCAGCTGCGCTGGTCGGTCCTGGACGGCGACACCTTCCGGGCGGCCGATGTCGTGGTGGACCACACCGGGGCGCTGGCCGGCACCGGGACCGTACAGCTGCGACTGCCCACGGGATGGCGGCCGGGGCGGCCGCCCGGCGGGCCCCAGCTGCCCGAGGCCCGCTGGCTGCGGGTGCGGCTCACCGGAGGGTCGTACGCCGAGCCGCCACGGCTCGTCGCCGTCCTGCCGCACACCGTGCTCGCCGCGGCCGTACGGACCGTGCGCGACGAGGTGCTCGGCCCCGTGCCGGTGGATCCCCGGGAGCGGGACGGCGGTGCGGGCGTACGGCTGCGGGTGGCGACGCCGCCCGTGGTGCCCGGCTCGTTGACCGTCACCGTCGCCGACGACCCCGCCGCCCCGCTCTTCCCGGTCGGGGAGGTGACGGCCGACAGCACGCGGGGTCCGGTCCCCGTGTGGCGCGAGGTGCCCGATCTGACGCTCGCGGGCCCCGGCGACCGGGTGTTCGCGCTCGACGCCGAGAGCGGCGTGCTCACCTTCGGCGACGGCGTGCACGGCGTCGCGCTGCCACCGGGAGCGGGAAACGTAAGGGCCGTTGGCTACCGCACCGGAGGCGGCAGACAGGGTGCCGTCGCGGCGCAGACGGCCACCGTGCTGCGTACCGCCGTACCCGGAGTGGCCTCGGTGACCAACCCGCTGCCCGGTACCGGCGGTACGGACCCCGAGCGGTTCGACGCGACCGTCCGGCGCGGCGCCGCCGAGATCCGCACCGCCGGACGGGCCGTCACCCCGGCCGACCACGCCCTGCTGGCACTACGCGCCCCGGGTGCCCGGGTCGCCCGCGCCCACGCCGTACCGGGACATCACCCGGACCATCCCGGCGCACGGCTGCCCGGCATCGTCGGCGTCTATCTGGTGCCGCCGGACGAGGACCCCGCCACCGCCGGGGCGCCGCTGCCCACGGCCGGGGACCTCGAAGCCGTCGCGGACCATCTGACCCGCACCCTCGCCCCGACCGGCATCACCGTCGTGGCCGCCGCGCCCCGTTACGTCCAGGTCGACGCCCGGATCGTGCTGGCGCTCGCGCCGGGCGCCGACCCGGCCGCGGCCGTACGCCGGGCCGAGGACGGACTGCGCCGCTTCCTCCATCCCCTCGACGGGGGCGCCGGGGGCGACGGCCGGCCCTTCGGCGCTCCCCTCGTCCACACCGAGTTGCTGCACCGGCTCCTCACCGACGACGCGGTGACGGCGGTGCCGCTGCTGACGCTCACGGTGGACGGGCGGCCGGTCCCGTCGTGCGCCGACACACCGCTGCCGCCGCACGCGCTGGTGCGTGCCGGACGGGTGACGGCCTCCGTCGTCGCCCCCGCCACCGACCGGAAAGGGGGGTGACCGTGGACATCCGCACCGACGCGCCCGCCCATCTGCTGCTGGACGCCGCCTCCGGCTGGCGTCCGGCCGAGGGCGCAGCGGCTCCGCTGCCCGCACCCGTACAGGACGGCGACGCGCTGGCGCTGCCACCCGGCGTGACCGAGGCGGCCCTGGTCACCGTCCCGCTCGACAGCGGGATCTCCCGATGCCGCTGGCACCGGATCCGGATCGACGCCGACGTCCCCCCGGGCAGCGCGCTGGTCGTCCAACTGGCCACCACCGGGGACGATCCCGCGGGCGTGCCGGGGCCCGAGGACTGGCAGTCGGTCGCGGGAGGGGCCCACGACGTCCTGGTCGACCAGCCGCCGGGCCGGTTCCTCGTCGTACGACTGCTGCTGGGCCGCGGCGACGCCACCGCGCCCGGACCCGCCGTACGTCAACTGCGCCTGGACCTGCCCCGTACCACCTCCGCCGATCTCCTCCCGGCCGTCTACCGCGAGGACCCGACCGCCGACGACTTCACCGAGCGGTTCCTCGCCCTGTTCGACTCGGTCGTCGAGACCCTCGACCGGGCCACGGAACGCGCGCCCGCGCTGCTCGACCCGGCCGGGGTGCCCGACGGCGTACTGCCGTGGATCGCGGGCCTGCTCGGCCTCGACCTGGGCCCCGATCCCGATCCGGCACCGGGCGCGAGCTCGGGCGGCGGCGCGGGGAGCGGCGCGCGCCCCGGCGCACCCGACCCGGGTAACGCGCAGCTCCCGCCCGCCGTGCTGCGCCGACTCATCGCCGCGGCACCCGAGTTGCGCAGGCGGCGCGGCACACCCTGCGGGCTCGCCCTCGCGCTGGAGATCGTGCTCGGGGTGCGCCCGGCGATCCTGGAACCGGCGGGCGCGCCCTGGGGCGCGGTGGGCCGCGACACCCGGCTGGGCGAGGTACGGCTGTTCGGTCGGTCGGCGTCGCGGGTGCGGCTCGGCGGGCCCGTGGTCCTCGGCTCACGGCTGGCCGGGAGCGGCGGCCGCGGGGGCGGCGCGCCACTGCGTTCGCTCGGCGACCCGGACGACGACCCGCTGACCGACACCGCGTTCCGCTTCCGCGTGCTCCTTCCGCCGCGTCCGGCCTCCGGCGCCCGGTGTCCCGCGCCGCCCGCCGACGCCACCGCCCAGGCCGCCACGGAACTGGTCGAACGGCTCGCCCCCGCGCACACCACGGCCACCGTGTCTCTCGGCGGGCACGGCTTCACCGTCGGCGAGCGCAGCGCGGTCGGCGTGGACACCCTCCTGGTCGCGCCCGCGGCCTCCCCGGCGGGCGCGGCGCACCTCGGCGCGGACAGCGTTCTCGGGACGGACCGTTCGGGGCGGCGCGGCATCCGGCTGGACGGCACGTCAGGTGCGGGCGTCCGCACGGTGGTCCTGGACGAGGACGGCGCGGACGGACACCCCGGCGCGTACGCCCGGGGACACACCGGCCCGCACGCCGGGCGACACCCCGACGAGAAGACCGGCGGCCTATCCGACGAGGAGACCGGCGGACACCCCGACGAGAAGAAGGGAAGGACCTCATGACGGCTCCTCCGACCGGGCGTGACGGCGCCCCACCGACCGGCCGGCGGCGGCTGACGTACTTCCACGGCCAGTTGCTGTCCGCCCAGGACCTCCGGCAGGAGCAGGAGCAGTTCCTCGCCCGGCTGCGCCTGCACAACCTGGCCCTGCACGGCTACGGCGTGGCCCACGGGCTGTGGACACGCCCGGTGCCGGCGCCCGACGGCACCTGTCCGGATCCGCGGCGCACGGCGCCCTGGTTCGAGGTGACCGACGGAGTGGCCGTCGACCGGAACGGCGACGAACTGATCGTGCCGTGCGGTGCGCCGCCCCGGCACGACCTGTGGCGGCTGCTCGACGAGGACGAGCGGTGCCGGGCCCTTGAGGACATCCGCTCCGGCGCCGACGGCGTCACCGTCCATCTGACCATCCACCACTGCGAGGAGCCGGTCGACAGCGTGCGCGCCGTCTACACCGAGTCCTGCGAGGGCCTCCCGCGCACCGCCTACGCCCATATCCGCGAAGGGTTCACATTGCGGGCGACGACCCGGCCCCCGCAACCGGATCCGTGCGATCCTCCCTGCCCCTGCGTGTCACCCGCCGAGGGCGCGTCCACCGCGCACGCATGCGGTGACGGCAGGACCGTGGGGCCCGGCCTGCTGCTCGCCCGCGTGGACCACGTCCATCCCGATCGCGCCCTCACCCCCGAGCAGATCCACCCCGAGGTCCGCCGCCCCCTCGCCCGTCGTCCGGCGACCGTCGTCACCAGCGTCTCCTGGCCGCACGGCGGCCGGCTCACGACCCGGCAGGCACGCGCCCTGCTCGGCGGGGAGGGCCTGCGGATCGAGTTCTCGCGACCGGTGCGCACCGCGACGCTGCCCGAGGAGGGCGTCGCGGACCTGTTCCAGATCACCGGCGGCCGGGGCGTCCACGGCACCGTGATGCGCTTGGAGACCCGCCTCAAGGGGGAGTTGCCGGACGGGGCCACCGATGCCGCCCACAAGAGCGGAAAGAGCGGGAACGCCGACAAGAGCGCCGTGGCCGTCGAGACATGCGAGTCCGCGACGGCGATCAGGATCCGGCAGACGGACCGCGAGTACCTCAACGACGGCGACCGGATCCACCTGGTGTTGCGCACCCCGTTCGTCCTGGACGTCTGCGGCGACCCGGTGGACGGCACCCACACCGGCGGCCTGGTGCCGCGGCCGGGCGGCCCACCCGCGCATCGGTCGGGACTCCTGCCGCCCGACGGCTCGGGCCCCCGCACGTCCGGCACGCCCGCGGGCGCGGCCGGCGTCTTCGAGAGCTGGATCTTCATCGACAACCAACAGCCCGACCACGACCGGGAGTTCGAGGTCGAGCACTCCCCCGGCACCGGCGCGGACACCCGGTCCGGTACGGCGCCGGAACCCCCCGCCGAGAACGGCGGCACCGACAGCGCGACCACGGAGGAGCGGCCATGACCGGCTCCGGCATCCACACCACCGGACCCCACCCCACCGGACCACGCGACTGCGGCTGCGGATGCGGCGGAAGCCCCACGGCCCCCGCCGCCCTCGCCCCCACCACCGGATTCCGCGCGGGCGGCCCCGTCCGCCCGGTGTTCTTCGCGGGCCAGCTCCTCACCGAGGACGACCTCGGCGGCCTCGCCACCTGGACCACCGGCCGCGTCCGCGCCCACAACCGGCTGCGGTACGTCTCGGCCGACGGACACGGTGCGGTCCTGTGCGGTCTGCCCGTCGGCTGCGACTCCTGCGCCCGCGGCACGGTGCGTGTCGGGGAGGGCCACGCGGTGGACGGTGCGGGCAACGACATCCCGGTGCGGTGCGCCGAGGACGTCGATGTCGTGGCGCTGGTGCGGGAGTTCCGCGCCACGGGCGGCGGCTGCCCCGACCCGTGCCCGCCGGGTCCCGAGCGTACGTACGGCCTCTTCCTGCGCTACGAGGAGGAGTTCGCCGAGCCCGCCGCCCCCTACGATCCCGGCGACGGCTGCGCGACGGTCGGATGCGTGCCCACGCGGGTGCGCGAGGGCCATCGCTACTCCGTGGGCTGCGTCCCCGAGCCGCCGCGGGACCGGTTGTGCGCGCTGCTGCGGCGCCGGTTCGGTGACGACCGGGGGTTCCTGGCCGCGTGCGAGAGCGACAGGACGCGGCCCTCGGCGGACGACCTCACCGACTGGCTCACGGCCCGTCTCGACGTCAACGGCGACCTGTGCGACCGCGCTCCGCTGGCGCTGCTGTGCGACGTACCCGCCAAACCGCCCGGCAACGACGTTCAGCACAACCGACTGCGCAAGGTGTACGCCTGGCGCGCCTTCGAGGCGTATCTGCGCTCGGCCGTCCGCTCGCTCGTGGTCGTGCCCTGCCCGAGCGGCTGCGTCCCTGAGGTGCTGATCGCCGAGGTGACGCTGGACGGCTGCGATGTCGTACGGGCCGTACCGGCCGGACGGCGTGAGGCCCATCTGCCCGATCCGGTGGAACAGCGGTGGCGGAGCGGGCTCGCCCGGCTTCTCGCAACCGAGGTCACCACGGCGGATCTGCTGGTGTTCCTGCTGGACCTGCTCGATCTCACCGGCTGCCTGCCGCGGCCGGCCACCGAGACGTGAGCCGCCCACTGAGACGAGACGTGAGCCGCCCACTGAGACGTGAGCAGCCCACCGGGACGTAAGCCGCCCACCGAGACGTGAAAGGAGCAGACCATGCCGGCACCTCTGCGCCCGGAATTCCACGAGGGCCAGATCCTGGCCGCCGACGACCTGTCGGCCGTGGTGCGGTACGACCGCGATGCCGCCGCGCGCCACCACCGGCACCTGCACACCTGGGGGATCGCCTCGGGTCTGGAGGTGACGGTCCGCGCGCGGGCCGGATCGGACGTCTACAAGACGGTCGTGGTCGGCAGCGGCACCCTCGTCGACCCGTCCGGCCGCGAGATCGTGGTACCGGCCCCGGTCGAACTCTCCACGCCCGGCCAGGGGTTCACGATCGTCGACCCCGGCAACACCGCCCCCCGCCCGCTCATGCTCATGTGGAGCGACGAGCCCGCCGCCGGTGGCACCTCGGTGTCCTCCGGTGCCTGCTCGGCGAACGGCGCCGCCGCGCGCACCACGGAGGGCTTCCTTCTGGTGGTCGGTGCCCCCGGCGACGAACTCGACCTCGGCGAACAGCGGCCGCCCGCACCCGACGCGGGCCCCGACCGGCTCGGCGGCGGCGACCGGGGACGGGTGCTGCTCTCCTTCGTCACCTGGGCCACCGACGGCGAGGACGGCGGGTTCACCGGGGTGCTGCCCCGGGCGAACGGGGTCGGCCGCCGGTACGCGGGCGTCCTCGCCGACCGGGTGTCCGCGCGCGGCGGCACGCTGGAACTGGCGGCCGAACCCCGCCCGGTGGCCGGAAAGGTGGGGGTCCGGATCGGCGGCGCGGACGGCAGTCTGGACATCGGCCGGTTCAACGCGGCCGGCGCGCTCGCCCCGGCGCTGCGCGTCCTCGGCGACGGCAGCACCCGGATCCTGGGCGATGTGCGGGTCTCCGGCGGGCTGACCGTCGGCGGCGCCGTGGACAGTCCGCTGGTCAGCGGCAGCGTCCTCGTCCAGTCCGGCACGGCGACCCACGGTGTGATCCTGCCGCTGCCCCCGCCGGTGACGGCGGATCAGGTGGAGTCGGGCGAGATCGTCCTGCACGTCCACATGACGCCACGCCTCCAGACGTACGGTGCTCCCGCCGAGGGCGGCTCCGACGGGTCCGGTTTCGGCGCTCTGCCCGTGGTGCTGCGCTGCGAGGTGGACTCCGAGCGCCGGCTGAGCTGTCTGATCGCCTGGTACACGGGGCTCGGCACCGCGCGGACGCTCGGCCTGTTCTCCGTCCTGCCGGGCACCGCCGACTACGTCGTCCTGGCCACGCGACCCGCCGCCCACGCCGCCACCTGATCCGCCCGAGCCCTCACCTCACCTACGTCCGTCCCCACCCGTCCGTACGACATTGACGAGAGCGAGTCAGTCATGACGATCGCGGTACCGGCCCCGGGGGCCGGGCAGACAACCGGACCGACGAGGGAGCCGACCGTCGCGGTCGTCCGTCTGAAGCACACCGGCCATGTGGTCGCCGCCCTGACCCGGACCGGCGCGTCTTTCCCGCCCGTCGCCGGACAGTTGACGGGCGGTGCGCTCCCGCTGGCCGTTCCGGGCGCCACCGGGCTGGTCCTGGTCCCGGCCGACCTCCTGACGGCCGAGGAACTCGGCGCGCCGCCCGGGCTGCTCACCACGCCCTGGGACTGGTACGTGGACACCGGCGACCCGCAGGCCGCCGCCCCGGCGGCAGCGCGGCTCGTGGAGGTCTCCGGTGACATCCCGACCGTCGACCACGACGCCGGGTCGCTGCGGATCACCTCGCCGGACGACGCGAACGCCCCCGTCCTCCTCCTGGTCCATCCGCCGGCCCAGTGGGACACGGGCACCGCCGCCCGCATCACCCTCACGGCCCATCTCGACGGGACCGGGACGGTCGTCCTGGGCGACGGCGCCGTGGGGCAGAGCGATCAGGCCCTGGTCTTCGTCCGAGGCCGGCCGGTGAGCGTGTACCCCACCGGGCTGCTCGGCTGACACCCCGCCACGTACGGATCAGGCCGCGTACGGATCACACGACGACGGAGAGGCGACGGGCCATGACGACGTTCCCCACGGAGGCGACGGCCGACGACGGCGACGGTCTCCTCGACGCGCTCGGCGGCTGCACCGTGCTCGACTGCCGGCTTCGCGTGGTCAGGACCGACGGCTGGAGCTGGGGCCCCGACCCCTCCGAACTGGCCCGGGGCGCGGTCGCGTTGCTCCCCCGCGTGCTGCGGACCCACCTCGCCGGCGCACTCCACCGCACCGGCCTGCCGATCACCGCCGCAGGTGCCGCCTCGCAGTCCGGCCCCGTACCGCAGGACTTGGAGGTCACCGTCCCCGTGCACATCAGGGCCCACGCCTCGCTCGGCGCACTCTCGGCCGCGGCCACGGGCGCGAAGGCCCTGGGCGACGTGTCCGCGTCGTCCGGCCCCGGCGCGGCGGTGCCCCTCCATCACGGCCACGCGGGATCGGTGCCGCCAGGTGCCCCCGCCCACCTCCGTGCCACGGGATCGCCGACCGGTGCCGAGCGCAGCGCCGAGGCCCACGGCACCGTGGGATCGGAGGTCGTGCGGGGCCCGGGTCGGCCGGTGTCCGCGCCGCCCTTCGACCGTGACCGGGTGCTGGTCGGCCTCCTCCACGAGGCGTCCGCCTGCGGGGCGCTGGACACCGTACTGGCCCGGCTCGGAGGGGAGGCGCTGCGGCTGCTGCTGAGCGCCCTCGACACGGCGGGACGCCGTACGACGTCCGTGCCCGGCCCCCTGCCGACGGCTCCGCCTACTCCGGCCCCCGGCGGCGCCGTGGACGCCCCCGGAGCGGTCGCAAGCCCCGCGCCACCCGACCCGGACGCCCTCACCACCGCCCTCCTGGCGGCCCTGCGATCCCTGCCGTCCGCCGGGCGGGACACCCCGCGCACCGTCACCCCCACCGGCCCCGAGCCCGCCCCGGGCGCCGCCGGCACACCGCCCGCGCGCCCCGCACCGGTCCCCGGCCGCTCGCGGGAGGAGCGCCGTTGCGGCCCCGCGTCCGGCACGATCACCGACATCGACCGCGCACTCCCCTTCCTGCTGCTCCCGCCGCTTCACGACCGCGGCTATCTGCAGGCGCTGACGGCCGTCCTCACCGGCGGGGGCGCGCGGGACGCCGACGGCGCGGCCTTCGCCGCCTGCCTCGCGCACAAGGTGCTGCCGCCGCCCGTGCACGGCTGGCTGCGCGCACCACGGGACGCGCACGCGGTCGCCGTCTTCGCCGGGGCGACGACGACCGCCCAGGGCACGCCCGACACCTCCCCACCGGATCTGGAACGCCGGCTGGGCCCGCTGCTGCCCCTGCTCGACGCCCGGCTCGGGCTGCAAGCCGCCCAAGGGCACACCGCCACCAGCCCGTTGCTGCTGCACGCTCTGGCTGCGGACCGGCTCCTCCTGCTGGACCTCGACGGCCTGTACCCGGTGTGGGAGGCCGCGCGACCCGCGGAACTGCTCCGGCCCTGGGAACTGGCCGACCGACCCCTGGTCCTCCTGCCCGCCAGGTCCGTCGCCTCCGTCGGCTCCGTCGGCTCCGGGGCCACGGGGCTGACACACGCTCTGGACGTCCTGGGCATCGGCTTCGTGACCGATCTGCCGCCCGCGCGCGGTGAGCGGCTCAGCCGGGTGCCCGGTCCGCGCCGCTGCTGGACCAACACCGGGGCGCGGCTGGCGTCCCGTTCCGCGCCCGACGACGCGCTGGTCGGGGCGGCACGGCGACTGACGTACGAGGCGTCCCGCGCCGCCCGTCTCGTGGAGGCGCTGGTCGAGCTGCGCCCGGCGGTCCGCACCGGCCAGGCCCCGGCGGTCGAACGCTCGACGACGCTGGCCGTCGGGGTCGCACTGGCCGACCTCGCCTGGACGCTCTGGTCGCAGCGGGAGGCCCCCGATCCCGTCGACGCCCTCGACCGCTTCGCCGACCTGGGGGCGCGCGTGATGTTCCACGACAGCACGGTCGAGATACGGCTGCCGCTGGGCGCGCGTCATGCCGACCTCTACCGGCACCGGCTGCTCGCCGATGTGCCGGACGTGCCGTGGTTCGGCGGCCGGACCGTCGTCTTCACAGGAGGGTGAGATGCCGCACCGACCCGAGCGGCCCCAACCGGCCGCCGTGGCAGCCCACTTGGCCCTGCGTCAGGGTGCCGTCCACCGCGCGCTGCGGATGGCGGCTGCCCGCCGTGCCAAGCGTTCCGCGCTGCTCGCCGGGGTGGAGCTGTCTCCGTACTGCGTCACCGACCAGCAGGCCATCCTGCTCCTGGACCTCACCGATCCCGCCGACGCCCATGTGTCGTCCGGTCCTGCCGAGCAGCCCGTCGCCCAGACGGAGGCGGAGCGCGAACTGCGCCGCCAGGCCGCCGCCGAGGGGGCCACGCTGCCGCTGGACGCGCTGGCCCGCGCGGCGGAGCTCGACTCCTTCGAGTGCGACGCGCTGCTGCTGTGCCTCGCCCCGGCGCTGGCGCCCGAACACGCCCCGCTGTTCGGCTATCTCGTCGACGACCTCGACCAGCGCCGTCCCACCACCGAGCTGATCCTCACCGTGCTGGCGCCCACGCCCGCCGAACGGTTCGCACGACTGCCCGCGCTGGGCCCGTACGGACGGCTGCGCCGCTTCGGCCTCCTGCTCCAGGACGGTGTCCCGGACCCGTACGGCGGACCGGAACCCTCCGGCGCCGATCTGCTGCGCCCGCTGCACGTGCGCCCCGAACTGCCCGCGTTCCTGCTGCACGGCCTCGGCGATCCCGGCCTGCTGGCGCACGACCCCGGCCGAGTGCTCGCGCCGCGGCCCCTGCTGCTCGACACGGAGACCCGCGCCCGCGCGGCACGGCTGGCCGCCCACCTCGCCTCCCACCGGGCGGGCATCGCCGCGCTGTGGGGGCTGCCCGCCGGCAGCCGGCACGACGCGGCGTGCGCCGTGGCGCGGCAGGCGGGGCTCGCCCTGCGCCGCACCCCGGACCTGGAGCTGTGCCGCAACCCCGACGACGTACGGGCCGCCCTGGGACGGGCGTTGGCCGCGGCGGCCGTGCTCGGTACCGGGCTGTGGCTGCCCACCGACGACTTCCACGCCCCGGACGCGCAGTGGGCCGCGGCGGCGGCCGTCGACCTGCTGGCCCGGGCGGGCGTTCCGGTCGTGCTGACCGGCCGGACGCCGTGGCGTCCGCTCGCTCTGCTCTCCTCGGGACGGTACGCGGAGGAGTCCGCGGGCGAGCCCGGCTACCGGGAACGGCGGACGCTGTGGAACACCGCCACCACCGCAACGGACCCGGACCCCGCTCTGCTCGACGACCTGGCCGCACGCTTCCGGCTGACGCCCTCTCAACTCCGGTCGGCCGTAGGGCTCGCCGAGTCCGGCCGCATGGCACTGGACGAGGCCGTGCCGCGGGTCCTGACCGCGGCCCCGGCCCGGCTCGCCGAGGTCCGTACGCCCACCCGCGGCCCCTCGGACCTCGTACTCCCCGTGGAGCAGGAACGGCAGATCGGTGAACTCGCCGCGGCGTTCCGTGCCTGGCCCAAGGTCTCCGAGGAGTGGGGCTTCGGCGGGCAGCACGCCGGGGCCGGACTCAAGGCCCTGTTCACCGGCGAACCCGGCACGGGCAAGAGCCTCGCCGCGGAGGTGCTCGCCGGTGCGCTCGGCGTGGACCTGCTCCGGGTCGACCTCGCGCAGACCGTCTCCAAGTGGGTCGGCGAGACCGAGAAGAACCTCGACGAGGCCTTCGGGCATGCGGAGGCCACGGGCGCGCTGCTGCTCTTCGACGAGGCCGACGCCGTCTTCGGCAAACGGGGCACGGTCAGCCGCGGCACCGACCGCTATGCCAACCTCGAGGTCGGCTATCTGCTGCAACGCCTGGAGCGCAGCCCCGCGTTGGTCGTCCTCACCACCAACCTGCAGGGCAATCTGGACGAGGCCTTCACCCGCCGCTTCCAGTTCGTGGTGCACTTCACCCGGCCCGGCGAACGGGAGCGGAACCGGCTGTGGCGGATGGCGTTCCCCCCGAACGCCCCGCTGGACCCGCGGCTGAGCCTGGCGGGACTCGCCCGGCTCGATCTCACCGGCGCGGGCGTCATGGCCGTCGCACGCTCCGCCGCGCTGCTCGCGGCGGAGAACGACAGCGCGGTCATCGGCCGCGAGCACCTCTGCGAGGCGATCGCGCGCCAGTTCCGCCAGGAGTCGCGGCTGCTGCGTTCCGGCGAACTGGAACGGGCACTCGGCCCGGAGCCGGTACAGGGCCCCGACACAGCCGACCGTGACGACCCGCATGGCCGACCGTGAACACCCCCACGCCCGGCGCGCCGACGCCCCCTCCGCCCGTAACCGGCACGGGCACGGGGACGGGGACCGAGCCGACCCGCCCGTCCCCCGGCAAACTCAAGTCCCTGCGGAAGCGCCCTGCGCCGACGACGGCTGCGACGCGTGCGGCACGTACGGCGGGTAGGGCGGGTAGGGCGGATGGGACACGTACGGCGGACGGGTTCGCACCGGCGCCGGGACCCACGGCTGCTGCGACGCGGGCCTCCGGTTCCACCACGGCCACGGCGCGGGGGCCGGGGTCCACTGCCGCAGCGGCGGCGGCCCGGACCCTTGGGACAACCACCGCCCCGGCGCAAGCAGACGCATCCTCAGCCTCCGCGCCGCACCCGCTCGCGCCCGCCCGGCGCCCGGGCCCGAGGCACCCCGGCGTCGGCAACGCCGCCACCGCGGCGCTCGCCGCCCGCGGCGCCCGGGCGTCGGCCGGGCACGGCCAGGGCGAGGCCTCCGGACGGGCCGCCGCCGACAAGAAGGCCGCCGTCCCGGGGCTGCGCCGGATCGGCGCCCAGGTCACGGCGGCCAAACGCGTCCTGACGCGACACCCCGAACCCGTCGCCGAGGCCGCGGCGGCCCGGCGCGCGGCGGTGGCGCCTCCGGGCGAGCGGGCCGCGCTCGCCGGGCAGGAGCAGGCGGCGGCGATCGCCTCGGCGCAGGCGAAGCCCTTCGCCCGGGCCGAGTTCATCGCGAAGTTCGAGAAGCGCATCAAGGACCAGC
Source organism: Streptomyces sp. NPDC058086 (assembly GCF_042885015.1). Taxonomy (NCBI): domain Bacteria; kingdom Bacillati; phylum Actinomycetota; class Actinomycetes; order Kitasatosporales; family Streptomycetaceae; genus Streptomyces; species Streptomyces sp. NPDC058086. The sequence goes on from NZ_JBHVST010000004.1 coordinate 72,118, forward strand.
AGCCCACCACCCCCGAAAAGGCCGAGGAGTTCGCGGACCCGGCCCGTGCGGACACGCTCACCCCGCAGCTCTCCGGTGAGGCGCACGCCGCCGCGCAGGCCTCGTCCGGTGAGGTACGGGCGACCGCGGCGACCCCGCCCGACCCCGCGCGCGTACCCGAACGTCCCGCGGTGGCGCTGACACCCGACCGGCCGCCGCCTGTACCCGCCCCGCCCCGCGCTGCGGACGCCGTACCGGCACAGCTACCGACCACCGCGGTGGACGTCTCCGCGCATGCGAGCGGTACGACGGACGCGATGGACAAGGCGGGGCTCACCGACGAGACCCTGGCGGACGCCAACGAGCCTGCGTTCTCGACCGCCTTGCGGTCGAAGAAGGCCGCGGAGGAGGACTCCGCCGCCGCGCCGGGTTCCTTCCGCGCCCAGGAGGCGGCACAGCGGGCCGCGGCCGAGCGGCGGGCGGCCGCCGCGGGCGGTACGGCGATGGCCGCCATGACGGGACTGCGGGTCGCGGCGGGCAAGTCGGTGGGCGGCGGCAAACAGGCGGCCAAGGCGCGTACGGAGGCACGCCGCGCCGAGGTCACGGCCGAACTGACCGCGATCTACGAGGAGACGAAACACGCCGTCGAGGCCGCGCTCGCCGGCCTGGACGACATCGTCCGCACGCTCTTCGACGAGCGGGCGGGGCAGGCCCGCAACCGGTTCCTCGCCGCGTGCAGGAAGAGCTGGTGGGACTTCTTCACCGGTGCTCCCGACTACGAGAAGCACGCGGCCGTCTACACCGCCGAGATCCGGGGCGTGGTCGACGAGATCGCCACCGTCGTGGAGAAGCGGGTCGACGAGGCCCGGCGGAAGGCGGCGGACGGCCGCCGTCGGATGGCCGACCGTGTCGCGGGTCTGGAGCCCGCGCTGCGCGGGTTCGGGGAGCAGGCGGCCGCCGGATTCGCCGCCCGGTTCGACGCGTTGGAGGCGTCCGTCGACGAGAAGGCGGACGCGGTCGTCGACCTGCTCGCCGAGTCCTACGCGCAGGCGCAGGAGGCGACGAACGCGGCGCTCGCCGAGGTGAAGCAGGGCAACAGGAACCTGTGGGACCGGGCCCGCGACGCCGTGGTGGGCGCGGTCAAGATCCTGATCGACCTGAAGAACCTGTTGGTCGGGGTGGTGAGACGGGCGGCCGGAGTGGCCGATCGGATCGTACGGAATCCCATCCGTTTCCTCTCCAACCTCGGCGCCTCGGTCAAGGCCGGGCTGACCGGGTTCCTGTCGAACATCGTCACCCACCTCAAGGCCGCCCTGAAGGACTGGCTGTTCGGCAATCTGGCCGCGGCCGGGGTGGAGCTGCCGGAGCAGTGGGATCTGCGCGGCATCGTGAAGACGGTGCTGTCGCTGTTCGGGATCAGTTGGGCGTTCATCCGTTCCGAGCTGCTCAAGCACATGCCCGAGCCGGTGCTGAACACGGTGATCGGCGCGATCAGGGTCATCGGGGTGATCAAGGACAAGGGTGTCGGCGGCCTGTGGGAGGAGATCAAGGAGAAGATCGGCGACCTCAAGCAGCAGGCCTTCGAGATGATCAAGGGCTTTGTCGTGGAGACCGTCCTCAAGGCGGGCATCACCTGGCTGCTGTCCCTGATCACCCCGGCCGGCGCCCTGGTCAAGGCGGTCATGGCCGTCTACGACTTCCTCACCTTCCTGGTGGAAAAGGCCCGCGCCCTCGCGGAGTTCGTCAACTCGATCCTCGACACGCTGGAGGAGATCTGCGCCGGCGTCTCCCAAAAGGTCGCCACCAAGATCGAGTCCTCCCTCGCCCGCACTCTCCCCCTCGCCATCGACCTCCTCGCCCGCGTCCTGAAACTCGGCGCGATCCCCGCGAAGATCAAGAACGTTCTGGAGAAGGTCGGCACCCCCGTCCGCGGCTTCATCTCAAAGATCATCACCAAGGCCGCCGCGTACGGCAGGAAACTGATGGCGGGCGGAAGGAAGGCCCTGGGGAAGCTGATCGACAAAACGGACCGGCGGTCGGCGGCGGACAAGGAGCGAGACGTCAAGGCCGCGGTCAGACTCGGCGTCACCACACTCAACAGACTGAAGGGAACCCGCTTCGACGGAAAGATCCTCAAGGCCGCCCTGCTCGCCATCCAGCTGCGGTACCGGCTCAAGTCCCTCAAGCCGGTCGAGGACGACGGCGTATGGAGTGTGGAGGGAACTCTCAATCCGACGGCCAAAGAACTGACCAAGCTGTCGGCCCTGGCTCCTCCGGGCACGCCCCGATACGGAGCACTGGACAGCGCCGACCGCGCCACCGGGATCACCGCGACGCTGACCGCGGATTCGATCGGCGGCACGACCAGGCCCTCGGTCGACCCCGCCGGCTGGGAGAGCGAGAAGGGATTCCACCGCTCGCATCTGCTCGGCGCCCAACTGGGTGGGGCCAACAACAAAAAAGAAAACTTCGTCACCTTGTACGCGCGGGCGAACACCCCGGAGATGCGCGGACACGAAAACGCGGTGCGAAGGGCCGTAGAGGTTCCGGGACAGCGGGTGGTGTACATCGTCACACCGGAGTACAAGAAGCAGAACCTGCGGGGCGCCGAGCGGAACGACAACAAGCTGCTACGGCCGACCAAGGTGCACATCAAGGCCATGGCCACGGGAAAGAAGTCCTACAACCTCACCGAGACGGTGAAGAACGTTCCCTGAAGGCCGTGTTGGACGCTGTCCGCCCGGCGCCGACCTGCCCGAGTCATCACGGCCCCCAGCACCGGTTCTCTCTGTCGTCGGATCATGGCGCTGCGGTCCGGTGCGGGCTTCAGAGAGCGTTGAGGTCCACGGCAGAGGCGATGGCGTGGAACCCGGCCTCGTTGGGGTGCAGGCCGTCCTCAGAAACGTAGCCGGGGCGCGGCAGGGCCGGATCGGCGCGGCTCGCGAGGGCACGGTCGACGTCGAGGACGGAGTCGTACGCCCCGCTGGTGCGGATCCAGTGGTTGACGGCGGCCCGGACCTTCTCGCCCTGCTCGCTGTAGACGGGGAAGAGGGCGCCCTTCATGGGCAGGATGGTCGCTCCGACGGCCTTGACGCCGCGGGCGTGGGCGGCGCGAATCAGCTTCTTGTGGCCCTCGATGAGCTGATGTGCGGTCGCGCGGGGTGCGGAGCCCATGCAGGGGTCGTCCATCTCGGGCGCACCGATGTCGTTGGCGCCCAGGTGGATGATCACCGTGCGCACGCCGGGGCGGTCGAGTACGTCGCGTCGAAAACGGTCCGCGGCCTTGTCCCCGTAGCAGGGCGAGTCGTTGAGGATCCGGTTTCCGCCGATGCCGGCGTTGACGACGTCCAACGGGCGACGGGCGGCGACAAGGCGTTCGGCGAGCTTGTCCGTGAAGCGGTTGTCGGCGCCGGGCGTGGCCCCTGTCCCGTCCACGAGCGAGTCGCCGAAGACGACCACGGTGCCGCGCCGCGGGGTGGCGGCGCCGGACACCTCCACACCGCTCAGGAAGTACCAGGCGTTCGTGGAGGCTTTGAAGGCGTCCCCGCCGGAGTCGGACAGGTGGCGTCCGGAGGCACGGTACGACGTGGCGGTGGTGAACCGGTGGAAGGTGGCCGGCCCGGTGTGGTCGGCGAAGTACAGGGTGACTGTGAGCTTCTCCAGCGGGGAGGTGCTCAGGGCCTCGGCGTCGCTCTCGGCGTCCTGCCCGGGGGCGATGGTGGTGCCCCGGCTCCCGCCGAACGTCAGCTCGTGTGCCGTGCCCGGCCAGACCTGGGCGTCTGAGGCGGACCGGCCGACGGTCGCGCCGGTGATCCGCAGGTGTGTGGTGCCGTAGGTGTTGGACAGCCGGATCCTCAACGTGGATCCGCCGGTGGCGACGCGGACCACTTGGCGTAAGGACTGGTCGGCGAATCCCTGCCGCGACCAGTTGGGCCCCTTGTCCTCGTTCCCCTCGACGGGCCGCTGCACGGCGGTGCCCCACGTCCCCGTCCACACCGGTCCTCCGGCGGCTCGCGGTTGCTGCCGCGCGTCCTCCTGCGCCACGGCGGCCGCCGAGACGACGATCGCGGTGAGCACCGCCGTGGTGGCGGCGAGCATGCCCCGCCGTCCCGTCTTCTTCGGCGGACGCGGCTTTGCCACATGCATCAGAGATCTCCTCGGGAAAGGGTGATGAGGAGATCTCACCGTCCTTCGGGTCCGAGATCAGTGGGGCTGTCCCCCGAATCGGTCTTCGGGCCGGCCCCACCCCGCCTCATGTGCGGGACAGCCCTTGGCTCCCGGAAACCGCGTCGAACGTCCGCGCCAGCTCACTCCGCGACCGCACCCCCAACTTCCGGTACACATTGCCCAGATGGAACTCCACTGTCTTGGGGCTGAGGAACAGCGCCGCCGCCGTCTCCTTGTTGGTCGCGCCACCGGCGACCAGCTCGGCGATCCGCCCCTCCTGCTCGGTGAGCCGCGCACAGGTCGTACGCCCGGTGCGGGCGCCCGCCGCGCGCAACTCGCTGCGGACCGCCTCCTCCCACGGCACGGCGCCGAGCACCGAGAAGACCGACAGCGCCTCCTCCAGTGCGTCCCGCGCCTGAGGCGTACGCCCCGCACGCCGGAGCCACTGCCCGTGGCAGAGCAGGGTCCGTGCGCGTTCGAAGACGACGGCGCCGCGGGCATGCCATTCCAGGGCCTCGTGGAAGGCCGCCTCGACCGCGCCGGGCGTGCCGTGCCCTTCGGCCTCCAGCAGCAGGGCGCGGCAGCGGGCGCTCACCGCGAGCGCCCAGGACGGCCCCGCGCGCCGCATCTCCGCGTCGAAGCGGCCGTGTTCGCGCTCCGCCTCCCCGATCCGCCCGCTGCGCAGATACGCCTCGACCAGGTTGGCCGCCCATGGGGCCACCGACGGGTCCTCGATGCCCGCGTCGCGCGCCAGGGCACCGGCCCGCTCGTAACCGGCCACGGCCTCCTCGTACTTGCCCGCGCCGAGGGCCAACAGGCCTTCGGCCACGGCGATCTGGCCCATGACGAGTTCGAGGCCGTGCGCTCGCGCGACCCCGGCGGCGCGGGCGAGTATCGCCCCGCACTCCGCGACCCGGCCCTGCGCGGCTTCGAGCCGTCCGAGCGCGACCAGCCCTTGGGCCACAGACGCGGTCTCCTGTCGCTGTTCGGCGTGGCCGACGGCTTCCGTGGCGTCGGCGCGAGCGCCGTGCCAGTCCCCGGTCCACAGCCGGATCCAGGCCCGGCAGCCGAGCGCGGCCGCCCGCTCGGACGGGTTCGTGCCGCCTTCCGTGCCGCCGTGCGCAGCGGGCTGGTCGCCGAGTACTCGGTCCAGCAGGACGCGGGCGGCCTCGTACTCCTCCAGCCAGCCCAGGACTTCCGCCCGGCCCACCAGCGCTCTCGCGGCCTCGCCCGCGGTCTGCCCCAGCAGCAGTTCGCGGGCCTGGCCGCGTTCGCCGCGCAGGGCCAGGACCTGCGCGAGATGCACGGCCGCCGCCTCCGCGAGGTCCCCGCCGCACAGACGGGTGAGCCGGTACGCCTGCCACGCACTGCCCAGCGCGGCCCGGCTGTCGGCCGCGTGGACCGCGGAGTCGACCGCTTCCAGCAGGAGTCGGGCCGCCCGGTCGGGCTCCCCGGTGAGTCGTCCGGCCGCGTCGCGCAGCACCCGGTGCGCGGTCCTGGGGTGGCCTCCCGCACCGCGCCGGCGCGCCTGGAGGACGGCCAGTTCGCGGCGCAGCGCCGGGGCACGGGCGAGTGCCATCGCCTTGCCCAGCAGCATCTGTACGTGTTCGGCGGCTCCGGCGCGCTGTCGGCAGACCGCGGCCAGGTAGAGCAGCCGGGCGGTTTCGTCGTGATCGTCGGCGAACCCCGCGGCGCGCTCGTACAGTTCGGCGCCCGCGTCCGGGTCCGTCTCCTCGGCGTCGCGCGCCGCCGCCTCGACGGCCCGCGCCACGTCCGGGCTCGGGCAGGTGTGCGCGGCGGCGAGGTGGCGGCCCGCGACGGGCCCGCGCAGCACCTGCGCGAGCACTTGGTGGACGGTGCGCCGACGGGACGTACGGGCGTCGTGGTAGGCGACGAGGCGCAGCCGACGGTCGGCGAAGACCAGGCGGCCCCTGCGCAGTTCGACGATTCCCTCTTCTTCCGCGGGCAGCAGCGCGTCGGGGGCGTGTCCGAGCAGTTCCAGGGCGCGCTGCAGGTCGCCGCTCGGGAGGTCGCCGGCCGCGGCGGGCACGAGCAGGGCGGCACGGGTGGGGTCGGGGAGCCGGGCCAGCGTCGGGAGATGGGTGTCGCGCAGCCGTTCGCCGGGGGTCAGCGGGTCGTCGAGGGGCAGGTGTCCGGCGCACTGGCCCGGGGTGAGGACGGCCGGCAGTTCGGTGAGGGCGAGCGGGTTGCCCTCGGCGACGGCGAGCAGCCGGTCGGCGACGAATCGGCGCAGCGGGTGCGGGGCGGACCGCTGGAGCAGGGTCCGCGCGTCGACCGGGTCCAGTGGTCCGAGCCTCAGCTCCGGTACGCCGGTGACGGCGGGGCGCAGGGCGGATCCGGCGGCACAGCCGCGGTGTTCGGCCGAGAGAAGCAGGACGATCGGCTCTTCGGCGATGCGCCGGGCCACGAAGAGCAGTGCCTCCCTCGACGGGGTGTCGAGCAGATGCGCGTCGTCGATCGCGAGCAGGAGAGGACGCCGTGCGGCCGCGGCACCGAGCAGTCCGAGCATCGCCGCGCCGACCGCGAGCCCGGTGTCCCCCGGCCGCTGCTGCCCGGTGGCCAGCAGATGGCCGAGCAGGTCGCGCTGGGGTGCGGGCAGTCGTGGCAGATCGCACCGGTAGGCCTGGACGACCTGGTGCAGACCCGCGTAGCGCAGTCCCGATTCGGCTGCGGCGCCCGCGAGGTACACCGCCCGGACGGTGTCGTCGAGGGTGAGGATCCTACGGAGCAGGGTCGTCCGTCCCAGCCCCGGTTCTCCTACGACGAACAGCGCGCCACCGCGCCCGGACGCCGTGTCACGGAGCAACCGGGCCACCGCGGATGCTTCAGCGATCCTCCCGAGCACATTCTGCGCGGCGGTACGGGAATCAGACGCGTGGCCCCGCGTCGCCGGTGCCGCTTCCCCCCTGCGCCAAGCTTGGCACGCACCACTCCGCCGGAACCCGGAAATACCCAGACATTCACCCTTCCGTTTCAGCCGAGCTTCGCGTTCTGCGCCGTGAGCACGACCGCCGGAACCCTCGGGCCGCGGGGCTCGCCGTCGACCCGGGCCGTACCGTCCACCGCCACGTAGACGGCGATGACATCACCGCTGCGCACGACGGTGGTGCGGACCGTGCGAGTGACACCGTCGACCGTGGTCGCCGCCTTGTAGGCGAGGGCTTCGTCGCCTGCCGTACCGGCTTCCTCGACGGCGACCGAGGGGTACGTCCGGGTGGTGCCGTTCACCGCGCGGGCGGTGAAGCCTAGGCGGCAGGAGTCCACTCCCCTGGCGAGGAGGGTGTCCATCGCCGCCGTCGCCATGCCCCGGTCGTACGCGGCGAGCGTGACGTAGGTGACGGCGGTGGACTCCTCGGTCGCGGCGCCGGTGGTCTCCTCGGCCGGGGTGCCGGTGGTCTCCTCGGCCGGGGTGCCGACGGACTTCTCGGGGGAGACGACGCGGGTGAGGAAGGCCTGCGGCCTGCCGAGCGGCAGCTGGTTCATCACCGTGGCCAGTGGGTGGCACGGGCCCCTGTCCACCGTGATCCGGTCCGGGGTCTCGGCGAAGGCGGACTTCTCCTTCGCCACGGAGAAGTCCCGCACGGAGTAGCCCTGGCCGAGGTCGGCCGCGGTGATCATCTGCGTCGCCGGCCTCCGGGCCGGTCCGGGTTCCTTGGCCCGGGAAGCCTTGGGTGTGGGCTCGTCCGCCGCATCCGAGTCACCGCTCGCACAGCCGGCCGGCCCGGCGAGCAGAGCGACGGAGAACTCCGAGGCTGCCAGGACGGTTCGCTTCATGCGGGGCACGGGGCTCCTCGGTTCCTGGAGGGGTCGGCGGATTGTACGTGTCGGCCATCCCCGGGCCAGGAAATTTCTGGCCTGTTTTTTACCAGCCCCTTGGTGTGAGAACGGTCGCCTGGCCCGCGACCTCAGCCTCTTCATCCGGCTGATCAACCGAACAGTACGCCGTAACCAATCGTGTCCGAATTCGAAACGTCGAGTTCACAGGCTCGCAAGTTTCTCCTGTGTCCATAGCGGAGAACCCGCAGATCACAGGGGTTGAAAAGGTTTCCTCCCTTTCTGCGAGACGGGCCAAGAGGTGCGCGTGATGGACGAACTGCGTGTGCTGTCGATCTATGAAGGATTCTTCTCGGGCGGGGCCCGGATCGTGCACAGTGATGTGGTGCTGGGGCTCCACGAGGGTGGCCAGCGGCATGCGGTGCTGAGCGTGAATGGCGAAATGTATCGGGAGGAGACCCGGCAGCGGATGGAGGACGACGCCTGCTACCGGTCACTGACCGCGGCGGGCGTGCCGGTCACCTCGCTGGGCCGCACCCCCGGGGCACCCGGCGGCCCCGAGACCTTCACCGGGCCGGAGCTGGCCGCCACCACGCGGGCGGTGGCCGCCGCGGACGTCATCCTGTCCCTCAAGGAACAGCCGCTCGGCCTGCTCAACCAGGCCGGTCTGCCCCGGCGGCCCGTCGTGGTCTGTCTGCACCGCTCCGACCCCGAGAACCAGGGGGCGGCCCTGGACGAGCTGCGGACGGCGGTCGCCGACGGCCGGATCGCCGCCGGGATCTGTTGCGCCGAGTCGACGCGCGCCGCGTACGCCGCGGCCGGGATCCCGGCCGACCTGCTGCACGTCATCCCGAACGGCGTGGATCTGCTGCGATTCCGCCCCGACCCGTTCAGGCGCGCTCTGCTGCGAACGTCGCTGGGCATCCCGGAGCGGGCGCCCGTGATCGTCTTCGCGGCACGCTACGCCACGATGAAGAACGTTCCGCTGTTCCTCCGGGCGGCCCGGGCCTGGCTGCGCCGACAGCCCGACGGCCACGTCCTGATGTGCGGCGCGGGTATGACGCGGGCCAACGGCTGCCTGCGTGAGGACATCGCCTCCGCGTTCGGCGAGGACGCCCCGCTCGCCGACCGCCTCTCGCTGCTCGGCGTACGGCACGACATGGAGACCGTCTACGCGGCCGCCGACGTGGTGTCGCTGACCTCCTCCAGCGGCGAGGCGGCACCGCTGTGCCTGATCGAGGGCATGATGTGCGGGGCCGTTCCGGTCGCCACCGATGTCGGCGACAGCGCCTCGATCGTGACCGGGCACGGCTTCCTCACCCCGCCCGATCCCGAAGCGATCGCCCTGGCCTGGTCCGAGGCGGTGACACGTGGCGCCGAGTTCGCACCGGCCCTGGCCCTCAGCCGCGAACGGTTCAGCCGCACCCGCATGATCGCCGCGTACTCCGCGCTCATCGAACAGGTGCGCAGCAGGTCGGGCCGGGTGCCTCTCCCGGAACCCTTCTGAGAGAGCCCGCCGGGAAGGGGCGCCCCCGGGGCGCCCTGGAACCTGCGTTCGCCGCGCGGGGTCAGGCCTCCTTCTCGCCCAGTTTCTCGACGTACTCCTGCGCCTTGTCCACACCGGTCTCGATCTTGTCGGTGTATTTGCCGTCCGTTTTGTCGTCGACGATGTCGCCGGCCTTCTCCAGTCCGTCGGAGATCGTGTCGCCGTGGGCCTCGGCGAGTTCCTCGGCCTTGTCCTTGAGGTTCTTGAGGTTGTCGAACACGCGTGACTCCTTCTCCGGCGGCACCGCCTGATCAGGGTCACGATCGCACCCGACCCTCGGCGGACAACAGGCCCACGGCGCGGCGCCCTTGGGCAACGGGAGCGCACGGCGCGGACCGCTCCGGCCCGCCGAGGCCCCACGCGCCCCCGCGCGCGGGTGCACCGGTGCCCGGGTGGCCGCCGCACAACACCTCATTCATGGCAGGTTCTGGACAAGAATTGGGTAAGCCCCGGGACGCTCACCCGTCCCTCGTGGTCCTGTCAGCCCCAAGGCTGTGTCAACGCCGTTCGGGAGGACCACGTGTCAGTACCCACCCGCAAGAGACGATGGCTCACGATCTGTGCCGTCACCGCGTCGGCCGCGCTCGTCGCCCTGCCCGCCGGCGCCGCGCCCGGCCCGGACGGGGGCCGTCCCTTCGGGGCCCGCGCGCTCGCCCAACTCGCCGCAGGCCGCGCGCAGTCGACGGGCGGCATCACCCCGAAGGTGACCGCGCAGGACTCCGACGGCGGCAACGAGTCCGGCGAGATTGCCGAGGGGGCCGACCAGTACGCCGAGGCCCGCACCTCACCGGGTGTCGTCGCGCCGGGCGCCTACGGCGCCGCCTGGAACAGTCTGAACAACTTGCCTTCCAGCAAGGGAAGTTGGCGGAACGTCACCGATCTGCCGTACAACTCGGACGACCCGCGCTACCGCGACTTCGACTCCAACTCCAGCGGCGGTGCGGGCAACGTCACCGGCCGCCTGGCGGCGATGGCCGCCGACGACGACGGGTACGTCTACGCGGGCAGCGCGGGCGGCGGCGTATGGCGCTCCCGGTCCGGCGGCGGACGCTGGGAGCCCATCAGCGACCGGCTGTCCTCGCAGTCCACCGGCGCGCTGGCCCTGGACGGGTCCGGGCGGCTGTGGCTGGGCACCGGTGAGGCGAACACCAACGCGGACGCATACCTCGGCAGCGGGGTGTATGTGCTGACCGACTCACACCACGGCACGTTCTCCGCGCGCAGCCGGGTCGGCGGCGACGAGCTGGAGAGCACCACCATCCACCAGCTGCGCTTCGGCGGCGGAAAGGTGTGGGCGGCGACCAGCGAGGGCGTGTGGAGCCATTCCACCAAGACGCTCGGCGGCGCCTGGAAGCTGGAGTTCGCCCCCAACCCCGGCTACCTCCCCGGTGGATCGCAGGCGAGCGACCCCTCCGCGCCGTACAAGAACCTCGCCAATGACATCGCGATCGACCCGAAGGACCCCTCCAAGGTGGTTCTCGCGGTCGGCTGGCGCAGCGGTGACGACTACAACGGCTTCTACACCAAGGTGCGGGGCGCCTGGACGCGGATCACCAGCGGTCTGGGCGACCTGCCGTCCGACGCGGACAACGTCGGCAACGTCACCTTCGCCCGGTCCGCCGACGGCTCGCGCTACTACGCCATCGACCAGTCGCCGGAGCAGCTGAACAGCAACCCGGACAGCGGTCTCGAGGGCATCTACGTCGCCAAGTCCGGCTCCCCGTTCGGCCCTTGGACGAAGATCGCCGACTACAAACAGCTCGCCGCCGACGGCTCGGCCCTCACCTCCAGCGGTTACATGCCCGGCGTACAGGCCTGGTACAACCAGTTCCTGACCGTCGACCCGGCGAACGCGCAGCATGTGTACGCCGGTCTGGAGGAGGTCTACGAGACCAGGGACGGCGGCGGCACCTGGTCCACCGTCGGCCCGTACTGGAACTTCGGCTTCCCCTGCTGGAGCATCGACCCCGCCAAACAGACCGGCGACTGCAACGCGACGACCCACTCCGACCAGCACGGGGTCGCCATCGGCCGCTACCACGGCAGGAGTTACGTCTACGTCGGCAACGACGGCGGAGCCTACCGGCGGCCGCTCGACGGCGCCCAGGACTCCTCCGGCCACGCCACCGACTGGACGTCCCTGAACGACGGCACGATCGACACGCTCCAGTACTACTCGGTGGGCATCGGCAAGGACCTCGCCCACGGCGGCGTCTCGGTCACCGGTGGCCTGCAGGACAACGGCCAGTCCATCCTGCGCAGCGACGACAAGGTGATGGGCTCCGACTTCGGCGGTGACGGCGGCGACACGCTCACCGACCCGGCCGACGGCTGCGACATCGCCGAGGAGTACGTCTACCTTGCCGTCCAGGTGACCCAGAACTGCGCTGTCAACGACGGTAGTTGGACAACCGACTCCAGCAAGGTCACGTCGTACAACGTCGCCCCGGCCGACAACGCCACCAGCGAGGCCCGCTTCATCGCCCCGCTCGCCGCCGACATGAAGAACAGCTCGACCTGGATCGCGGGCGGCCGGCACGTGTGGGTGCAGACGCACGGCTACGCCATCCGCAGCGGCTCCGAGTGGACCAGCCTGTACGACCTCGGCGCGGGCCGCACCGCGACCGCCGTCGCCGCGTCGGGCGGCAAGGTGTACGCGGCCTGGTGCGGCCCCTGCAACAACCAGGGCTTCGCGCGCGGCATCTCCGTCGGCAACGAGGACGGCACGGGCTGGCACGACGTGGCACTGCCGGTGGACGCGACCGTGCCCAACCGCTACCTCAGCGGCTTCGCCGTCGACCCGAAGAACGCCGACCATGTGTACCTGGAGGTCAACGGCTTCTCCCGGCACTGGACCGAGGGACCGGGCGCGGGCGTGGGCCATGTCTTCGAGTCCAAGGACGGCGGCACCACCTGGACCGACATCTCCGCGAACCTCCCCGACGTGCCGACCGACTCCGCGGTCGTCACGGCGGGCGGGGGCCTCGCCGTCGCCACCGACCTCGGCGTGGTCTACCGTGCCCCGGGCCGTACGGCATGGCAGCGCGTCGGCCGGCTCCCGGCGGTGGCCGTGCTCCAGCTGAAGCTGAGCCCGGACGGCGGCACGCTGTACGCGGCCACCCACGGCCGCGGCATCTACACGATCAAGGTGCGCGACTGCGGCTGACCCGTACGCACGCAGGAGGGGGAGAACTCGCCGCAGCATGCGACGGGTTCACCCCTCCTTCGCGTACGGGACCACACTCACCCGGAGCGTGAACGCGGTGCGCGCCGCGCCCGCCACGTCCGGAGCCTTCGCCGTCACCGTGATCCCGGCCGTCCCGCCCCGTACGCTCGCGCAGCGCAAGGTGGCACGGCCGGTCCCGTCGGCGTCGACGCGCCATCCGGAGACCAGCACCACTGCGGGTGCCGCACTCCGGACGGCCGTCCAGCGCCGGTCGTCCGCACGCGGCCGCAGGGTGACCGAGACCACCGCCCCGGTCCGCACGCACAACCGCCGTTCGACCGCGTCCCCGGGCGAGACGGTGACCTCCACCCGCCCGGCGGAGCAACTGGCCACCGGGGCGGCGGATCCGGGGCCCGACACGGACGGTGCCCCTCGCCCCGGCTCCGCCGAACCGCTCGTAGAAGCACTGGCGGAGGCAGTCGCGGAGGAAGCCGCGGAGGCACTCGTGGGTCCGGACGACGGTCCCCGGCCGACTCCCGATCCACCGCACGCCGCGAGCAGCACCACTCCGGCGACCGCCGCCCAACCGGCCCACCACCGCATCGCGCGCCTCCGCCCGTCTGCCCGTCCGCCCGTATCCCGACGAGCACCAGCATGCCCGCCTCCCGGGAACCGTGCGGCGTGAGCGCCGAACTGGCGTGCTCGCGTCCGCGTCAGTCGCCGCGCACGGCGGCGAACACACCACCGTCCACGAGGATGTCGATGCCGTTCAGGAACCCGGCCTCGTCCGACAGCATGAAGGCGACGACACCGGCGACGTCCTCGGACCGGCCGGTCCGGCCCAGCGGTGTCGCGTCGATGAGCCGCTGCATGGAGGCGTGGGTCGCCGCCTCCTGCCGGCCCTGCGGGGTGTCGATGATGCCCGGCGAGAGGGAGCACGCCCGGGCTCCCACCGGTCCGAGCCGTACGGCCTCCTTCCGCGCGAAGCGGTGCACACCGTGTTTGGCCCACGGGTACGCCATGGCGGTGTTCTCGATGTCCGGCCCGAGGGCGTCGTGGATCTTGTCGAGGAAGTCCGGGTCGAGCGGGTCGTCCAGGATCGCGGCGACGGCCGGATCGGGGTCGATCCGCGCGAGCAGCGGGGACATCGAGGCGAAGTAGACCATCGCCGTTCCGGCGGTGGCCAGCGGGCGGAGCGTCTCGGCGAGCAACGCGGTCCCGACGAGGTCGACCTCGAAGATGCGCCGCCAGTCCGCCATGGTGGGCGAGATGCCGGCGGCGTGCGCGACGGCCCGGAGCGTGCCCAGCTCCGCGACCCGCTCGGCGAGCCGGGCCATGCCCTCGCGGTCGGTGACGTCAAGGGCGAACGGTTCGGCGACGGCCCTGAGGCCCGAGTCGGAGAAGTCCTTCGCGACCGAGGTCACCGCCGCTTCGTCCCGGTCGACGAGCAGCAGCACGTCCACCATGTCGGCGACCCGTCGGGCGCACGCCTCCCCCATCCCGCGTCCGGCGCCGGTCGCGATACCTACGGTGGTCATGGGTCACTCCTCACTGGAAACTGGCATGTGTCCCGTGGCGGGCTCGGCCTGGTGGGCCCAGCTCCGCTCCAGGGACGGCTGGGCGCGCCTCGTGACCAGCTCGACCCGGAACCCCGTCGTACTGCGCAGGAACGCGAAGAACGGCGCGCCGTCGGGACCCTTGCGGATCGCCTCGATCACATAGCCGTGGCTTTCGAGTTCCGCGGTGTCGGCCGCGACGTCGTCGGACCAGTAACCGAAGTGATGGATGCCGGAGCCGGGCGTCGGTTCCCAGAAGGTCCCGGGAACCCGCCGGACGATCTCCAGCCGGGGCGACGACTTCGAGTACACGCAGCTGAAGTCGATGACCGTGGCCCCGGTCGGCAGCTCGACCTCCACGGAGCCGCCCATCGCCTCGCTCCACTCGAATCCGAACAGCGACGACACCTGCCGCAGGGTCGCCTCGAAGTCCTCGGCGACGATCGCCACATGGAACTGGTCTTCGGGCCTCAACATGCGATGGTCACTCCCGTGTCTCCTCAGAGGTGAGTTCCCTCGGTCGTGAAGGCCGAGAAACTAGCTGGTCAGAGGTGCTACGACAGTCATGGAAGCGGACCGGGCCGACGTCTTTCGGACGGTTCCCTGACGGAATCCGGACGTGACCCACGTCATAGAGCGCCGAGCCGGTAGCCGAAGCCCCGGTGGGTGTGGATCAGTGCGGGACTCTCCTGGTCCACCTTCTGGCGGAGCCGGGAGACGAGCTTCTCGATCGCGGGGTTGGCCCGGTGCTCCCCCCAGACGTACCGGCTGATCTGCTCCTTCGACAGGACGTGTTCCGCGTTGGCCATCAGATGGCTCAGGAGCCGGTACTCGGCGGGCGTGAGACCGAGCGGCCTGGCTCCGCGCCGCGCCTGGCAGGTGGCGTCGTCGAGGACCAGGTCGCCGTGGCGCGGCATCCCCTCGTGCCGCCCGGGGTTCCGGGCGCGCAGCAGTGCTTGGGCCCTGGCCAGCACCTCGGTGATCCGGACCGGCTTGGTGACGTAGTCCTCGGCTCCGATGCCGAGTTCGGGGGCGAGTGTGGGGAGCCAGTCGCAGGTCGTCAGGAAGAGCAACGGGGGTCGGTCCGTCGGCGCCCTGCGGCGCCCCCGGGCGTAGCGGGCCATGTCGGGCAGGGTCGCGTCCCAGACCACCAGGTCGTAGCGGTGTTCGGAGATGCGCACCAGGCCCTCGGCGCCGGTGCCCGCCGTCTCCACCCGGTAGCTCGCCAGCTTCAGTGCGGTGGCGAGGTTCTCGGTGTCGTCCGGATCGCCTGCGACGACAAGGACGTGCTGCCCGTCACGCGGCGGCGACGGTGTCTCGCTGAGAGTTCCATACATGACAAGACCATTCGTATAGGGCCCGCACTCACGACCACCCTAACAGAATGTTTGCCTAACTCAAGCAATCTATCCGCCGAACTGGTGCTTGAGGAACGAGCCGGACCACGACATCAGGTCGGACGGCACGTAGTAGCCGGCCTCGTCGTTGATGGCGTCCCAGTTCTCGGCGATGTCCTCGATGGTGGCCGGACCGCCCTGGCCACCGCCCTGCCCACCGCCGCGACCGCCTTTACCCCCCTGACCTCCCTGGTGCAGATAGCCCTCGGTCGAGGCGATGAAGAGCCGTGCGAAGCGGTCGGCACCGGCCGTGTAGATCTCCCCGCTCACCGGGCAGCTCTCATGGGCGAGGAACGCCACGATGGGCGACACGGCCTCCGACGGCATGGACGGCATGGACGACCCGTCGGCGGCGGCCCGGCCCTCGGCGACCGGCGCGTCACCTCCGGCCATCCGCGTCTGCGCCGCCGGCGCGATCAGATTGACCTTGATCCCGTGCGGCTCGCCGGCCAGCTTCGCGCTGCGGGCCAGTCCGACCACACCGGCCTTCGCCGCCGCGTACGACAGGTTGTTGTCGAGGCCGAACAGGCCGCTCGAGGTCGTCAGTACGACTCGGCCGTAGCGCTGCTCGACGAAGTGCGGCCAGGCGGCCCGCATCGTGTTGAACGAGCCGATGAGGTGAACGGCGAGATGGCGTTCGAGGTTCTCCAGGTCGACCTCCGGCAGGCCGCCCCACCTGATGATCCCGGCGTTGTTGACCAGGATGTCGATACGGCCGTAGCGGTCGACAGCGGCGTCGACGATCGCCTGGCCGCCCGCCCGCGTGGACACGTCACTGATGTCGGCCACCGCGTCACCGCCGGCCGCGACGATCTCCTCGACGACCGACTGCGCGGGACCCTTGTCGACACCCTCCCCCTCCATCGACCCCCCGAGGTCGTTGACGACGACCTTCGCGCCGCGCTCCGCCAACAGGCGGGCATGGGCCCGACCGATGCCGCGCCCCGCGCCGGTGACGACCGCGACGCGTCCTTCGAAGCTGAACTCGCTCATGGGTGACTCCTGTCGTACTGCGTTGTCGCTGCGGGTCTCGACTGCCCGCATACTTTAAACCGACCGGTCGTTACATACAATGGATCCGTCGGAACCGCCCCCGTCCGCGAAGCCGCTCACCAGGCGGTCCAGCCGCCGTCCACCGTGAGCGTGGTCCCCGTGACGAAACGGGAGGCGTCCGAGGCGAGGAACACCGCCGCGCCGCCGAGCTCCTCGGCGCTGCCCACCCGGCCCATGGGAGTGCCGCGCACGATCCGTTCACCCCAGCGGCTGTCCAGGAGCCCGGAGCTGAGGTCGGTGTGGAAGTAGCCCGGCGCGAGGGCGTTGACGCGCACCCCGCGGTCGGCCCATTCGACGGCCAGCGACTTGGTGAGCGCCTCGACCCCGCCCTTGCTCGCGGCGTAGGCGGCGATCCGCTCGAACCCGGTGCTCGCGTGCACCGAGGAGACGTTGACGATCGAGCCGGAGCGCTGCTCCAGCATCACCTTGCCCGCCTCGCGGCAGCAGTAGAAGGTGCCTTGGAGGTTGACGTCCAGTACCTGGCGCCAGTCCTCGTCGGTGGTCCGCTCGCTGCGGGTGAAGTGGGGGCTGATTCCGGCGCAGTTGATCACCGCGTCCAGTCGGCCCGACCAGGCATGGATCCGTTCCACCATGGTGCGGACGGCGGCGGAGTCGCCGACGGATCCGGGCAGCACCAGCACCTTGCCGCCGTGTTGGGCGCGTTCGGCCTCCAGCCGCTCCAGGTCGGACGCCGTCCGTGCCGTCACCGCCACGGTCGCACCGGCCTGGGACAGGGCGACGGCCATCGCGCGGCCGAGCCCCTTTCCGGCCCCCGTCACCCACGCGGTCCGCCCGTCCAGACGCAGTTCACTGCTCACATCGGTGTTCCCGCCGGTGTTCCTGTCGGTGTTCCCGCCGGTGTCCCCGCCGGTCATCGCTCGCCTCCCGTCGAGATGTCGCGCAGGGTCCGCTTGAGGACCTTGCCCGAGGGCGTACGGGGCAGCTCGTCGACGATGTCGAAGCGGGCCGGCACCTTGAACTTGGCCAGGCGCGCCCGGCAGAACTCCCGCAGTTCCTCGGTCCCGGCGCTCGCTCCCGGCCGGAACACCACGAACGCCCTCGGGACCTCGCCCCAGCGGGGGTGCGACAGACCGACGACGGCGGCCTCCAGCACGGCGGGGTGCTCGTACAGGACCCGTTCGACCTCCGGGGTGGCGATGTTCTCGCCACCGGAGACGATCATGTCCTTCTTCCGGTCGTCGATGAACAGGAAGCCGTCCTCGTCGACGTGCCCGATGTCGCCCGTGTGGAACCAGCCGTCACGCAGGGCCGCGGCCGTGGCCTTCTCGTCGCGCCAGTACCCCGCGAAGACCTTCGGTCCGCGCAGCGTGATCTCACCGAGTTCGCCCGCCGGAGCCTCCTTGCCGGTGTCGTCGACGATCCTGACGCGGGTGTGCGGCACGGGCCGCCCGACCGAGCCCAGTTTGGACAGCGCGTGCTCGCGGTCGAGGAACGTGTCGCCCGAGACCGTCTCGGTCAGTCCGTAGGCATCGGCGAACCAGGCGTTCGGGAACGCGGTCGTGATCCGTCGCAGCACGGGCTCCGGGGTCTTCTCCCCGCCGCCCAGGACGAAGCGGACCGAGGTCGTGTCGTACGACTCGCGGTCCGGTACCTCCAGGACCGCGTTGACCATGGCGGGCGCCAGCCACACGTTGGTGACGCGGTGCTCCTGGACAGCGCGGAGCGCGCCCGGCGCGTCGAACCTGCGCTGGAGGACGACGCCGCCGCCCGCGTACAGGGTCGCGAGCGCGGGCATGTCCAGGCCGCCGACGTGGTAGAGCGGGCCGCAGACCAGCGTGGTGTCCACCGCGGTCAGACCGAAGTGGACGATGTGGGCCAGGTTCTTGGCCTGCAGGTTTCCGTACGTGACGCACACGCCCTTGGGGCGCGATGTGGTGCCGGAGGTGTACATCAGCCGCTGGAGGTCATCGAGGCCGACGTCCACTGGCTCCACGCGGGCACCCGGGTGCCGGGCGAGCAGATCTTCGTAGCCGGTCCAGGCGCCCGTGGGACCGTCGCCGACCAGGATCCGGTGCTCCAGGTCCGTCAGACAGCCGGCGCTCCGCTCCACCGCGGGGGCGAACTCCGGCTCGGTGACGATCGCCCTGGCCTGGGCGTGGCCCAGGATGAACTGCCACTCCTCCTCCGACAATCGGTAGTTCAGGGGCAGGAAGACCGCGCCCAGGCGGTTGGTCGCGTAGACCAGTTCCAGGAACTCCGGCCGGTTGTAGAGCAGCAGGCCGACGACGTCGCCGCGTCCGATGCCCAGTTCGGCCAGACCGGCGGCCAGCCGGTTGACCCGCTCATGGAATTGACGCACCGTCAGATGCCGCTCGTCCTGCGCGACGACAACGGCGTCGGGCCGCTGGGCCAGGTGGTAATCGAGGATGCTCGCGAAATTGTGCACGGGACTCTCTCGCTGGGTCGTGTTCGACGTCGAACGCTGCCTGCCGCGGCTCACGCGGTCACTGTGCGGTGTGCGATATGCGATGCGGGTTGTGCGATGTGGGGTGCGCGGAATTCTCGTCCTGCCAGGAAAGAAAGCGAGCGCAGGCCGGAATCCGACCGGTCGGTTGCCCACCCTCAAGATTTAGTGTACCCATTGGTCTATAAAACTTGTGTGCCGCACTTTACGACGGCGCGTGCGCCTCGACAACCATCCGCGCGCTCGCGATGTCGCTTCCGCCAGACGAGGAGTGCCTCTGTGCCACGCATCCGAATCGACATCGACGGCCCCGTCGTCACGGTCCGTCTCGACAACCCGCCGCTGAACGCCTTTGATTCGACCCTGCGGGCGGAGCTCTCCGCCTGCGCGCGCGAGCTGGCCGACGCCCGGGACGTACGGGCCGTGGTGCTCCACGGGGGCGAGCGGCTCTTCGCCGCCGGGGCGGACATCAAGGCCCTGGCCGCGATGGGACCCGAGGAGGTTCGGGGCTGGAACCGCGCGTTGCAGCGGACCTTCGACGAGGTGGCCCGGCTGCCGATGCCGGTCGTCGCGGCTCTCACCGGGTACGCGCTCGGCGGCGGGATGGAGCTGGCCCTCGCGGCCGACTACCGGGTGGCCGCCGACGACGCCGTCCTCGGCCAGCCGGAGGTGCAGCTCGGCATCATGCCGGGGTCGGGCGGCACCCAGCGGCTGACCCGGCTGATCGGGCCGTCGCGGGCGAAGAACCTGCTGATGACCGGGCGCCGGGTGGCCGCCGACGAAGCGCTGCGCCTGGGACTCGTGGACGAGGTCGTCCCGGCCGGGTCGGCGCTCGACGCGGCCCTGAGCTACGCCCGTCGGCTCGCCGAGGGGCCGGCCGCGGCCCTGGAGGCGATCAAGGAGTCGGTGGACCACGGCGCCGACATCGGCATCTCCGCCGGACTCGCCCTGGAACGGTCCCTGTTCACGGGCGTCTTCGGCACGACGGACGCCGCGACGGGAATCCGCTCCTTCCTGGACCACGGTCCCGGGCAAGCACGGTTCGGAAGCGCCCCGTAGGGGCGCGGGGCTGTGACATATGCGGCTCCGCCGCGTGGGCGCGCCCAGCCACAACGGCGCAGCAGCCAAGCAGGGATAACACGGCGAACGAGAGAGGGGTGGAGAACATGGAGGCACTGCGCTGGCACGGCGCACGGGACCTACGCCTGGAGGAGGTCCCCGAGCCGCCCGAGCCAGGTCCCCACGAGGCGGTCGTGGACGTGTCCTGGTGCGGCGTCTGCGGCACCGACCTGCACGAGTTCCTCGAAGGCCCGCACATGATCCGCGAGGGCCCGCATCCCCTCACCGGCGCTCGGCCACCACTCGCCCTCGGCCATGAACTGAGCGGAACAGTGGTCGCGTTGGGCGCGGAGGCACCCGGCATCGGGATCGGCGACCGGGTGACCGCCGACCCCTGCTGGCGATGCGGCGTCTGCTACTGGTGCACCCGTGGTGAGTACCACCTGTGCCCGAAGGGCGGCTCGGTGGGTCTCGCCTCGCCGGGCGCCTTCGCCGAGCGCGTCACCGTACCGCTCGCCGGGCTGACGCGTCTTCCGGACAACGTGAGCGACGAGATGGCGGCGGTGGCCGAGCCCCTGGCGGTCGGTCTGCACGCGGTCACCCGGGCCGGGGTGCGGCCGGGCGACAACGTCCTGGTCGTGGGCGGCGGCCCCATCGGTTTCGCCGTGGCCCTCGCCGCACGTCTGGCGGGCGCGGCCGGGCTCTATGTCAGCGAGCCGATCGAGGAACGCCGGGAGAGGCTCCTCGAACTCGGCGTCACCGAGGCCTTCGACCCCCGCGTGAGCGACGTACGCCGTGAGGTGTTCCTGCGGACCGGGCGCATCGGGCCGGACGCCGTCATCGACGCAACCGGGGTGCCGCACCTCGCGGCGCAGGCCGTCGCGACCGTCCGGCGCGGCGGCCGGGTCGTGCTCGCGGGTGTCGGCCACGGCAGCGTCGAGTTCGACATGGGACAGCTCGTCTTCTACGAGCGTGCCGTGCTCGGCACACTCGGCTACACCTTCGACATCCCCCGCGTGATCGATCTGATGAGCACCGGGCGCCTGGACGCCTCGGCCCTGATCACCGGGCGTTTTCCGCTGTCGGAAGGAGCCGGGGTCTTCGAGGACCTGGCCGCCGGCCGCGCCCGGCACCTCAAGGTGCTGCTGACCCCGAAGGGACTGTGAGATGGATTTCGACCTGCCTGAGGAGACTCGGGCCCTGCAGGACATGGTCCGCGAGTTCGCAGCCAAGGAGATCACCCCGCACGCGGCCGAGTGGTCGGAGAACGAGCACTTCCCGACCCAGGTCTTCACCAAGCTCGGTGAACTCGGCCTGATGGGCATGCTCGTGCCCGAGCAGTACGACGGCGCCGGCTCCGACACGGTCTCGTACGTGGCGGTGATGGAGGAACTCGGCGCCGCCGACCAGTCGGTCGCCTCCTCCTGGAACGCGCACTCCACCATCGCCTCCCTGCCGCTCCTGGCCTACGGCACCGAGGAGCAGAAGCGGCGCTGGCTGGCGCCGCTGGCCAGGGGCGAGGCGATAGGGGCCTTCGGGCTGACCGAGCCGGACGCCGGCTCCGACGCGGCCGGTATCGCCACCACCGCGCGGCGGGCGGACGGCGGCTGGGTGATCAACGGCACCAAGATGTTCATCACCAACGCCGGGACCGAGATCAGCCAGGGTGTCACGCTGCTGGCCGTGACGGGCCGGGACGACGAGGGGCGCAAGCGGTACGCGACCTTCTACGTCCCCACCGGCACGCCCGGCTACGCCTGCGGCCACAAGCTGAAGAAGCTCGGCTGGCACGCCATGGACACCCGGGAGCTGGTCTTCACCGACTGCTGGATTCCCGACGACCATCTGATCGGCGAGGAGGGCGGCGGGCTGCGCCAGTTCCTGTCCGTGCTGGACAAGGGCCGGATCAGCGTCGCCGCGCTGGGTCTCTCGCTCACCAAGGCGGCGCTGGCGCTGGCCCTCAAACACGCCACGGAACGCCACCAGTTCGGCCGCCCGCTCTCGGCCTTCCAGGCCATCGCGCACAAGATCGCCGACATCGGCACCGAGTTCGAGGCCGCCCGCTGGATGGTCTACCGCGCCGCCTGGCTCGCCGACCAGGGCCGCCCGCACAGTACGGAGGCCGCCATGGCGAAGCTGTACGCCTCCGAGGTCGCCAACCGCGCGGCCTCCGCGTCGGTGCAGATCCACGGCGGCTACGGCTACGTGAGGGAGTCGGAGATCTCCCGGTTCTACGCCGACGCGAAGATCCTGGAGATCGGCGAGGGCACGAACGAGATCCAGCGCAACGTCATCGCCAGAGCGCTGGTGAAGCAGGCGTGAGGAGGCATCCCGCGGTGCGCCGTGGCGCACCGCGGGTCCGGTCAGCCGCCGACAGCGGCCGGCTGCCACTCCGCCTCGGGGTCGAGCGGCAGGTCGGGACGGTCGCGCTTGAACGCGGCGGCCCGCTCCTCCACGTCCGGCAGGGCGTTGTCGGACGCGCCGAAGCCGCGGAACAGGGTCGCGCAGTACTCACGCGACAGGAACGCGGCGTCCCACTGCCCCTCGGGGCGCACCCATTGGTAGGTGTGGTTGTGCAGGTTGAGGAACTGCAGGGTCGCCAGGCGCGGTTGGAGCGCGCGGAAGATGCCCTGGTCGACCGCCTCCGCGAGCAGGCCGGAGACGAGGTGCTCGAAGTCGGAGCGCTGGCCCAGCAGGGTCTCCAGCTCGTCGCCGCTGAGACTGCGGTAGTCGTGCTCGTAGACCCAGATGTGGTCGAGCCTGCGGAAGATGATCGTCAGCAGGGACTCGGACAGCAGCCGCAGCCGCAGCAGGGGATCCTCGTCGAGTTCCGCGATCTGCCGCGCTCGCGACAGCAGCGGCCGCATCACCCGCGACTGGATCTCGATGAGCAGGTTCTCCTTGGAGCCGATGTAGTAGTACAGGGCTCCCTTGGCGAGCCCGACCGCGCGGCCCAGGTCGTTGATGGAGGTCGCCGCGTAGCCCTGTTCGGCGAACAGGGAGGCCGCGATGTCGATGATCTTCTGGCGTCTGACTTCGAAGCCCGGCCCATGACCCGGTGGTCGTGGCATTGATTCACTCCCCGCCTGATGTGACGACGTGTCTCGACCGAGACCAACCCGGCGTCCGCTCCAGACGGCCGTCGGCGCACCTGGGGGGAAGCGGACTCCGGGACGCCGCTCCAGTTTGCTAGACCAAACGGTACATTAAAAGATGGACCCGGGCGGCGCGCAAGCGCGCCGTCTGCGCGAGCATTGCGAGGACGCGCATGACCGAGGCACCGCAGCACACCGGCACCACTCCCGCGCACGCGGAGCAGCTCCTGGAAATGTACCGTCGGATGCGCCGGATCCGACGGTTCGAGGAGCGGGCCTCCGACCTGTACAAGGCGACGGAGATCCCCGGCTTCCTGCATCTGTCGATCGGACAGGAGGCCAGTGCGGTCGGCGCCTGCTGGCCGCTCGGCGCACGCGACGGCATCACCTCCACCCATCGCGGCCACGGCCATGTGCTGGCCAAGGGGCTGGACTCCGCGTCGATGATGGCCGAGCTGATGGGCAAGGACGCCGGGACCTGCCGCGGCCGCGGCGGTTCGATGCACATCGCGGACCCGGGCCTCGGCATCTACGGCGCCAACGGCATCGTCGGCGCCGGACTGCCCATCGCCACCGGGGTGGCGACCGCGGCCAAGCTGCGCGCCGCCGGTGACGTGGTGGTGGCGTTCTTCGGCGACGGGGCGGTGGCCCAGGGCATGTTCCACGAGGCCGTCAACCTGGCCGCCGTATGGGACCTGCCGGTCGTCTTCCTCTGCGAGAACAACCACTACTCCGAGTTCTCGCCCGCCGCCGACCAGCACCGCGCCCCGCTCTCCGCCCGCGCCGCCGGGTACGGCATCGCGTACGAGCACGTGGACGGCAACGACGTCGTCGCGGTGGCGCGCACCATGACCGAGGTCGTACGGCGGCTGCGCGAGGGCGGCGGCCCGGTCCTGGTGGAGGCCGAGACGTACCGCTGGCACGGCCACTACGAGGGCGACCCCGAGCGCTACCGCTCCCCCGAGGAGGTCGCCGCCGCCAAGGAACGCGACCCGCTGCTGGTGGCCCGCCGGCACCTGGAGACGGCCGGCGTCGCGGCAGCGCTCGCCGACGCCGTCGACGAGGAGATCGACAAGGAGATCGAGGCGGCCGTGGAGTGGGCGCGCGGTCTGCCGGAGCCCGCACCCGAAACGCTGTACGACTTCGTGTCGGCCCCGCGCCCTGCCCTGCCCGAGCCGGCCCCGCTCCCGGCCGAGGCCGAGATCTTCCGCTCCATGGACGCCGTGCGCCTCGCCCTGGAACACGAACTCGCCGCGGATCCCGCCGTGTTCGTCGCCGGGATCGACGTCGGCGCGGGCGGCAACGTCTTCGGCCTCACCCGGGGCCTGGCCGGGGCCTTCCCCGGCCGGGTCCGCGACACCCCGATCAGCGAGAGCGCCATCCTGGGTACGGCGGTGGGCGCGGCCATGGCGGGCATGAAGCCGGTCGTGGAGATCATGTACATGGACTTCATCGGCGTCTGCCTGGACATGCTGCTCAACCAGGCCGCCAAGCTGCGCTTCATGACCGGCGGCCGGGCGTCCATGCCGCTCGTGGTGCGCACCCAGTTCGGCGCCGGACGCTCATCCGGCAGCCAGCACTCACAGAGCCTGGAGGCCATCCTCGCCCACATACCGGGGCTGACCGTGGTGATGCCCTCCAACCCGGCGGACACCTACGGCCTGCTGCGGGCCGCCATCCAGGACCCCAACCCGGTGGTCTTCGTCGAGAACCGCCTGCAGTACGGCCTCAAGGGTCCCCGGCCGCCGGTGGAGCACCTGATCCCCCTGGGCAAGGCCAAGGTGGTCCGGGAGGGCACCGACATCACCCTGGTCTCCTGGTCCCGGATGGTCCAGGACTGCCTGGCCGCCGCGGAGCTGCTCGCCGCCGAGGGCATCAGCGTCGAGGTCGTCGACCTGCGGACGATCGCCCCACTGGACCGGGAGACCGTCCTCGCCTCCCTCGCGAAGACCAACCGCCTGGTCATCGCGCACGAGGCGGTACGGGACTTCGGCGTCGGCGCCGAGCTGTCCGCCCTCGCCGTCGACGAGGGGTTCTGGCACCTGGACGCGCCCGTCACCCGGGTCGCGCCGCCCTCCGTACCGGCGCCGTACTCACCCTCCCTGGAGCGGACCTGGCTCCCCTCACGGGACACGATCGCGGAGACCCTGCGCAGGACCGCCGCGGTCTGAACAGGGCCACGACGGGAAGGGCCCCCAGGATTCTGGGGGCCCTTCCCGTCGTGGCAGCCGTCAGACGGTCGCGACCGGTGTGAGCGGACTGCCCTGGGTCCCCGGCAGGTTCAGCGGAGGCGCGGTGAGCAGGAACCGGCTGCGGTTGTGCTCCCGCAGCCAGGCCGCCAGGTCGTGCAGGTACCACAGCTCACCGAGCGGGACGCCGAGCTTGAAGAGGCAGAGGTGGTGGATCGGCAGCAGCGTGTGCGGGCCCTGGGCCTGCGTGACGCCCACGCCCTCGACCGCGTAGTTGTCCGATATCAGCGCCGAGATCTGCGACTCGGCGATCCATTCGAGCAGGTCCGGGTCGTCCGCGTCGAGGTAGGCGGCCGTCTGATGGATCGCCACCGGGTCCGGGTTCTTCTCCCAGGCGAGGATCTGGGTGGCGAAGCCGGTGTGCAGAAGGAGCATGTCACCGGGCTCCACGACCACGTTGTCGGCGGCCATGATGTCCTGGAGCTGCTTGAAGCCGACCGGCTGGTAGCCGGTACCGAGGTGGTGGGCGATGTCGATGAGGACACCCCGGCCCTGCACCCCGTGTTCCGCCATCTTCTCCAGACCGAGGTGGCGGGCGAAGCTGAGACTCCCGCTGCCGTCCCCCTTGGCGTCCTCCTGCGGCCCGACCAGGTCCGCGCCTGCCCGGTAGCCGTTGTAGTAGACCGGCTCGGCGACCCCGTCACCGTCCGCGTCGAACTCGGCGCCCTGGTGGGCGAGCGAGTCCCACTGGGTCGAGTACTGGAGCCAGAGGGTCACCACGTCGTCGGACCACACGTCGATCAGCGAAGGGTCGATCTGCTCACGCGCGACGACGTTGTAGAAGACGTCCTGCTTGTGCTCGAGGTCCTCGGTCGGCCGCAGAATCGGCGGGTACCGCCGCTGGTTCATCGCCGAGCCGCCCGGATAGTCGAGGGGCAGACTCAGACTGAAGCTGATCCCGTGCTCGACCTCACGCACCCCTTCGAGAACCTTCTGCGGGGTGAGCAGGTTGATGCGCCCCAGTTCGTCGTCCTCACCCCAGTCGCCCCACGTCGAACCCGGCGGACGCTGCTTCCAACGCTTCGTCATGATCACGCCTCCCTCGGCACAGTCCCCGTTGACAGCCGTCCGCATGCTATTTGCGATTGTACCGAGTGGTCAACAAATCCGTCACCAAACTCTCCCATTAGCTAGGACACGGCAATAGACTGCGTGGTCGAAACACCAACCCTGGAGAGAAGAATGAGCGAATCCACAGAGGCGTGGGTCGTGGCGGGCGTGCGTGCGGTGATCGGCGCGCACACCCAGGCCCAGGACGCGGGCCGCACCGACGACGTCGTCGCGCTGTACACGCCCGACGCGGTGCTGGAGCTGCCGGGAATGGACCCCATCGAGGGGCACGACGCGCTCCGGGACGCCTTCAAGTCATGGGCGCCGACGCAGCCGCAGCTGCACCTGGTGACCAACACCGTCATCACCTCGCGGGCGGAGGACGAGGCGACCGCGGCAAGCGACGTGGCCTTCCTCCAGCGGGGCGAGTCCGGCTGGGCGGTGCAGCTCGTCGGGCACTACGACGACACGCTGCGCCGGCGCGACGGCGCGTGGCGGTTGCACCGCAGGAGCACCACCTTCCAGTAGTTCTTTCAGCAGTCGACCCACTCACCTTTTGGAGCTTGGAGCGAGATGAGCGCATCGACCGAGGCGTCGGTGGCGGCGAACATGCACGCCGCCATCGCCGCCTACGCACAGGCGCTGGACGCCGGACGCCTCGACGACCTGGCCGACCTGTTCTGGCCCGACGGCGTCGCCGAGATCGCCGGCGTCGGCACCTTCGAGGGGCGGGAGGCCATACGCAAGGGGTACGCCGCCTTCGCGCCGACCCGGCCCCAACTCCACCTGGCCGCCAACACGGTCGTCACCTCGTGGACCGAGGACGAGGCGACCGCGGTGAGCAACCTGGCGTTCTTCCAGCGCGGCGAGGCGGGCTGGGCGGTGCAGCTCGTCGGACGCTACGACGACACCCTGAGCCGGCGCGACGGCGCCTGGCGGTTCCGGCGGAGGGTGACGACGTTCGTGTCGTAGGCCGCAGGGGGGCAGAGGGTGGGCAGAGAGAGGGCGGGGGCGGTGAGCCGTAAGCCGTCGTAGAGCCCACCGTCTGCCTCAGGAACCCGGCACGCCCGGGCCGCGTGGAGACGACCGATCGCCTCCACGCGGCCCGGGCCTTCGTACGCCTAGGCCTCTTTCGGGGCCTTGGAGAAGACGAACGTCGCGTACTCGTTCTGCTGGATGGCGGCGATCATCTCCTGGAGCGCCCACCGCCCCGTCGGGTTCAGCAGCTGCCGCACCGGCTTGCCGGGGATGTTGGCCCCGTAGAAGTAACTGCTCTTCAGGAACGAGGACAGGTCCCCGCTGCTGTTCATCTTGTCCGTCCACTCGTCCTCGGCGGTGGCGGTCACCTCGATCACGTCATGGCCGCGTTCACGCGTGTGGACGAGCGCGTCGACGACGAAGTCCACCTGGTCGCCGGAGTAGCGCGGGTTGTTGCCGAGGGCGCCGTGCGGCCCGCCGGGGAAGAAGAAGTTCGGGAAGCCGGCGGCCGCGACCCCGAGGTGGGTGCGCGGGCCGTCCTCCCAGTACTCCTCCAGCGCGAGCCCCCCTCGGCCGCGCACCCCCAGCCGGTTGAGCGCGCCGGTCCCGAAGTCGTAGCCCGTCGCCCAGATGATGATGTCGAAGTCCTGCGTGCCTTCGGGCGTCTCGACGCCGGTCTCGGTGATGCGGGTGATCGGCGTCTCGTTGAGGTCGACGAGGAAGACATTCGGCTTGTTGTACGTCTCGTAGTAGCCGGTCCCGAACGGGGGCCGCCGACCGCCGTAGCCGTGTCCCTTGGGGATCAGCTTCTCCGCCGTCTCGGGATCCTTGACGATGCTGCGGATCTTCCCGACGAGGAACTCGCACCACTCCGCGTTCACGGTGGGGTTGGTCGTCATGTCCATGTAGTGCTCGGACAGTTTGGTGAAGCCGGGGCCGTTCCACCGCTCCTCATAGAAGTCCTGCCGCTGCTCGGGGGAGTCGTCGAGGCCCGAACGCATCGTGATCTGGTGGAGGAACCCGCTCGGCGAGGTGTTCAGCGTCTCGCGGATGGACTCGAAGTTCGCCTTCAGTTCCGCCTGTTCCTCGGGCGCGATCGGGGCATTGTTGAGCGGAGTGAGCCAGTCGGCCACCTTCTGGTACACCGTCAGGGAGGCCACCTCGTCCGCGATCGCGGGGACGATCTGCACGCCGCTGGAACCGGTGCCGATGAGGGCCACGCGCTTGCCGGAGAAGTCGACGGGCGTCTTCGGCCACAGACCGGTGTGGTGCTGCTCGCCCCGGAAGTCACCGCGTCCCGGAATGTCCGGGATGAACGGCACGGAGAGGATGCCGGTCGCCGCGACGACGAAGCGCGCCCGGTGCTCGGCGCCGTCGGAGGTCCGCACGGTCCACGTCCCGGACGGCTCGTCGTAGACGGTCGCGGTCACCTTGGCGCCGAACACGATGTCGCGCCGCAGGTCGAAACGGTCGACGACGTAGTTGAAGTAGCGCTCGATCTCCGGCTGGCCGGCGAACCGCTCCGACCACTCCCACTCCTCCCACAGCTCCTTCGAGAACAGGTAACCGTAGGTGTAGCTCTCGGAGTCGAAGCGGGCCTCGGGGTAGCGGTTCCAGTACCAGGTGC
The DNA here is from genome assembly GCF_042885015.1 of Streptomyces sp. NPDC058086. Classification (NCBI taxonomy): domain Bacteria; kingdom Bacillati; phylum Actinomycetota; class Actinomycetes; order Kitasatosporales; family Streptomycetaceae; genus Streptomyces; species Streptomyces sp. NPDC058086. The sequence continues at coordinate 101,260 of NZ_JBHVST010000004.1, forward strand.
CGCCCACACCGGTGCCGGCCTCGACCAACTTCGCCGAGAAACCGGCCTCGCGGGCCCGATACAGCTGATAGATGCCCGTGACGCCTGCTCCCACGACCAGCACGTCGACTCGGTCCTGGTCCGCCGCACCCGACACCTTCGTCGATTCGCTCATCTGCCCTCCAACGTGACAGGGGCCGCGACTCCCCACGCGAGCCTCATTGATATTTCGACCGGTCGATCGAATATTCAGCCCGAGCGTAGATGAGGGGGAGGGTTCGACTCAATGGCGGTGACGCGGGAAGAGTGCAGGTCCTCGAATGACGGGACGCGATGGACCGCGTGAGGGTTGTCAGCAGCCATGTTGTCGAGAGCCATTGATTGTACCGACCGTTTGATCTAACTTTCGCTGCAACGAACGTGAGCACACGCACCGGGAGTCGCACATGAGGGCCATGGATGCCGAGGAACCCACCACAGCCGAGGCTGTCGGGGGCGAGGTGCGGGGTGGTCGGTCCGGGACCGGGACCGATCTGCGGGCCGCGGGGCTCAAGGCCATGCGGGAGGCGCTGCCCGGCGTGTTCCCCGAGGGCGACGACCTCGACCTGCGTGACGGTCGGCTCGGAGAGGAGCTGGTCGAGATCGGCCTGTCCAGCGTCTGGGGCGCGCTGTGGGCCCGCGAGGGGCTCAGCCGCCGGGACCGCAGCCTGGTCACGTTGGGCATCCTGATCGCCCTCGGGGCCGAGACCGAGCTGCGGACCCATGTACGGATCGCACGCACCAACGGACTGACCGAGGACGAGATCGCCGAGGTCATCTACCACGCCACGGGTTACGCGGGCTTCCCCGCGGCGACGGCGGCCCGCAACGCGGCCCGCGAGGCACTGGCCGACTGACGGACTCCGGGCCCGCCGTCACGGCGGCGGCCGGGCCGCGGGCGGTCATCCCAGGGACGGAGTTCCGCACCGACTCCTGGGATCGGGGAGGGAGTTCCGCTCCTACTCCTGGGACCGCGGACCGAGACCCGCACCGACTCCCGGGACCACGGACCGAGACCCGCACCAACTCCCGGGAGCGCGGACCGAGACCAGCTCCAACTCCCGGGACCAGGGAGGGAGTTCCGCTCCTACACCTGGGACCGCGGACGGAGGCCTGCTCCAACTCCTGGGACCGGGGACCCGCTCCGGTACCTGGGGGACCAGGGGCGAGGTTTCGCCCCGGCTTCCAGGAGCCCCGGGGGGCGGGGTCCCGCTCCGGCCTCGGAGGGACCGAGGACTAAGTCCCACTCCGGCTTGCACGAAGCCGGGGACGAAGTTCCGCCGGCTTCCAACCGCCTCGGTGGCGGAGTCCGCTCCGACCCCCGACGCCCCGGGGACGGAGCTCTTCTCCCAGCCGCAGGCCGCCGGGAGGGCAGAGCCTCTCCCCCACACCTACTCCCACCCCCTGCCCACCGAGAACGAAGCCCAAAAAAACAGATCCCGGCACCTGAGACCACGCACACAAGGAGCACCCCATGCCGCTGCCAGTGCCACTGTCGCTGGAAGGAAAGGTCGCCGTCGTCACCGGCGGCGCCCGTGGAATAGGACAGGCGATCGCGACCGTACTCACGGCCCAGGGCGCCGCGGTCGCGGTGTGGGACCTGAACCTGGAGGCCGCCGAGAAGACCGTCGCCACGATCCACGAGGCGGGCGGAACGGCGATCGCGGTGGGCGGCGACGCGGCCGACGCCACCGCCGTGGCCGCGGCGGCCGCCCGCACCCGCGACGAACTCGGCCCCGTCACCATCCTCGTCAACAACGCCGGAATCAGCGTCTACGAGTCCTTCACGGACATCACCGAGGACTCGTGGGACCGCATGATCAGGATCAACCTCAAGGGGCCGTTCCTGGTCACCAGAGAGCTGGTGCCGGACATGCTCGCGGCGCGATGGGGCCGGATCGTCAACATCTCCTCGTCGGCGGCCCAGAGCGGAGCGCCCGCCGTAGGTCACTACGCGGCGTCCAAGGGCGGTGTCATCGGCCTCACCAAGGCGCTGGCGTTCGAGTACATCGACAAGGGCATCACCGTGAACCACGTCCCGCCCGGGTTCATCGACACCCCGCTGGTACGGGAGTCCGACGTCGACGTCGAGGCGGTCGCGGCCATGATGCCCATGAAGCGGGCCGGCCGACCGGAGGACGTCGCCTACGCGGTCGCCTACCTCGCCTCCGAGGAGGCCGGTTACGTGACCGGTCAGACGCTCAGCACCAACGGCGGCCGCTACATGGCCTGACTCCGGGCCCGCCGACGGGCCCGCCGAGGCACCGGCCGGCATCTCGCAGGTGATTTTCCCGAGACATTGATTGTACCGACCGTTAGGTCTATTTTTCCCTACGGGGACACCCCACCCACGCCGCAACGGAGCCGCACATGAAGATCGAGGACGACGTCAGGGAGACCGTAGCCCCCGGGGTGCACGGATGACGGCCCCGGCCCGCGTGCTGGTGGTGGGCGCGTCCGCCGCCGGGCTCTCCACGGTGGAGGCGCTGCGGCGCAAGGGATACAGGGGCGGGATCACGGTGCTCGGAGCCGAACCGCACGCGCCCTACGACCGGCCCCCGCTGTCCAAGCAGGTGCTCTCCGGCGCGTGGGAGCCGGCCCGCTCCGCACTGCGGACTCGGGAGGTGCTGTCGACGCTGGACGCCGAGTTCGTCCTCGGGGACGCGGCGGTCGCGCTGGACACGGCGACGCGGACCGTACGAGCGGAGTCCGGGCGCGAACTACGGGCGGACACGATCGTGATCGCGACGGGGGTACGGCCACGGGTGCTGCCCGGACAGGAAGGCCTGACCGGCGTACATGTGCTGCGCACGCTCGACGACGCGCTGGCCCTGCGGAAGGACCTGCTGGGTTCCGCACGGTTGGTGGTCGTCGGCGAGGGTGTCCTCGGCGCCGAGATCGCCGCCACCGCACGGACGTTGGGGCTGGAGGTCACCATGGCGGGCCCGCTGCCGGCGCCGCTGGCCCTGCAGGTGGGCCCGTTGGTGTCCGGGCTGCTGGCGGAACTGCACGGCGAACGCGGGGTACGACTGCGGCTCGGTACCGGCGTCATGGGGCTGGCCGGGGAGCACGGGCGGGTCGCCGGAGTGCTTCTGGGCACGGGCGAGGTCCTGCCGGCCGACACCGTGGTGGTCGCGATCGGCGCGACCCCCGCGACGGAGTGGCTGGCGGACAGCGGACTGCGCCTCGACAACGGGGTGGTCTGCGATTCCCGGTGCCGCGCGGCGGAGGGTGTCTACGCGGTCGGCGACGTGGCCCGGTGGCATCACGAGCGACTCGGCCGCCTGGTACGCCTGGAGAACCGGACGAACGCCACGGAGCAGGCCGCGGCGGTCGCCGGGGTGATCCTCGGGGAGGACCGTCCCTACCAGCCGGTGCCGTACTTCTGGACCGACCAGTTCGACGCGAAGCTCCAGGTGCACGGCCTGCTGCCGCCCGACGCCGAAGTGGACGTCGTCGAGGGCGATGTGACGGCACGGCGCTTCGTCGCCCGGTACCGCAGCGACGGCGTGGTCACCGGTGTCCTCGGCTGGAACATGCCCAAGCAGGCCCGCCTGCGCCGCCAGGAGATCGTCGACGCGCTGAACGCGCCGACCCCCACCCGCTGAACGATCAGGAGAGACTCATGAAGGTTGTCGTCGACGAGGAGAAGTGCGTCGCGGCCGGGCAGTGCGTGGCCGCCGCCATGGACGTCTTCGACCAGCGCGACGAGGACGGCATCGTCGTACTGCTGAACGAGAACCCGTCACCGGAACTGGCCGATGACGTGCGCAACGCGGCGGCCGTCTGCCCCGCGCTGGCGATCCACATCGAGGAATGACGACGTTCCCCACTCCAGTCGGGAACCCACGGGAACCTTCAGCACCAAAGTGACCGCCACCGCGGCCGCCCGACGGGGCCCTCTTCCGACGCGCTCCGCGACCCTGGTGGCCCGGCCGGGCAGCCGGTGGCACGAGCGCCGAGTCGTCTGCGTTCCGCGTCATGGCTCACAGGCTGGAGAGAACGGCAATCGCCCAGTATCCGACAGACGTCCGCTCCACACCCCCCGGACGACTGGAACCGACCCGCCACGTGGCTGGGCCGTCCCGCAGGAGCACCGCACCGGGCTTTTCCCGTTCTACGGTCACAGTGACGACAATAGACATCGAGGACATCGATGACATCAAGGACGAGGCGGAACGCGCGTGATCCGGGTAGTGGTGGTGGACGACGAGGCCCTGGTGCGGTCCGGCTTCGAGCTCATCCTCGGCGCGGCCGACGACATCGACGTCGTCGCGACCACGACGGGCACCGAGGCGGTGGACGCGGTACGGCGGGAGGCACCGGACGTCGTACTGCTGGACATCCGGATGCCGGACGTCGACGGTCTGACCGTACTGCGGCACCTGCGGGCGCTGCCGGACGCGCCCGTGGTGGCGATGCTGACGACGTTCGACGCCGACGAATACATCCTCACCGCGCTGCGCTCCGGGGCGGCTGGCTTTCTGCTCAAGGACACCGAGCCGGACCAACTCGCCCAACTGGTACGGACATTGTGCGCGGGTGGTGTCGTGATGTCGCCGAAGGCGTCCCGTGCCGTGTGGCAGAGCCACCCGGGCGCGACCGCCGCGGACGACGAGGAGGCCGCCCGCGTCGGACGGCTCACCGAGCGGGAGCGCGAAGTGCTGGTGCTCATCGCGGAGGGGCTGTCCAACGCCGACATCGGCAGCCGCGTCCACCTGAGCGCGGGCACCGTCAAGGACCACGTCAGCGCGATCCTGACCAAGCTGCGCGTGAACAGCCGGGTGCGGGCCGCGCTGCTCGCCCAGCGGGCGGGCCTGCTGGACGAGCGGAACGGGTCGGAGGAGCGGGGATGAACGCGGGCAGGCCGTGGTGGGAGCGGATCCCGGATCCCGTCGTCGATGCCGTGGTCGTCGCCGTGGCCGCCGTGGACGTCCTGATCAACCTCGGGGACTCCAGCCGTCTCGCGACGGCCGCGACAGCGGTCGCCTGTGCCGCGCTCGCCCTGCGTCGCCGCTTTCCGCTCACGGTGTTCCTGCTCACGCTCCCGGCCAGCCTGATGGTGGACATCGTCTTCGCCTCGTTCGCCGCGCTGTTCACCCTCGCCGAGCGCTCCCGCGACCGACGGCTCCTGGTCGCGGCCGCCTTTCTGTTCGCCGTCGCCTCCGCCGTGCCCTGGCCCCTGGGCAACGTCGGCTCACACGAACGCGCCTGGACGTTGATCTACTTCCTGTACACCCTGGCCACGGCCGCCGCCCCCGTCCTGCTCGGTCAACTCGTCCAGGCCCGGAGGGACCTGGCCGACCGGCTCGCGGAGATCGAGAAGGCCCGCGAACACGAACGGCTGCTGCACTCCCAGGCCGTCCTGGCCCGGGAACGCGCCCAGCTGGCCCGCGAGATGCACGACGTCGTCTCCCACCAGGTGAGCCTGATCGCCGTACAGGCGGGTGCGCTTCAAGTCGCCGCCAAGGACCCGGACTTCAAGGAGGGCGCCCGCACCATCCGTTCGCTGAGCGTCGACACACTCGACGAACTGCGCCACATGGTCGCGCTGTTGCGGGCCTCCGGGGGCCGCGTCGACGAACTCACCCCGCAACCCACACTCGCCGACCTGCACAAGCTCGTGTCGACCAGCGGCATCGAGGCGACCCTGACCGGTGAACTCCCCTCCGTCATCGCCACCCCCACGCAACGCGCCCTCTACCGCACCGTGCAGGAATCCCTGACCAACGTACGGAAACACGCGCCCGGCGCGGCCGCAACCGTCCACCTGTGGCACACCGGCGACCGCTTCGGCGTCACAGTGACCAACAACGCCCCCACCCGCCCCTCCCTGCCCCTGCCCGGCTCCCAACAGGGCCTCGTCGGTCTCCGGGAGCGCGCCGAACTCCTGAACGGCACCTTCGAGTCCGGCCCCACCCCCGACGGCGGCTACCGCGTGACGCTCCGCATCCCGGCGGACGCGGACTGAGCGCGACACCACGGCCCGTACGAACGTCCGACCGTCGCCAGGACGGTGCGGAGGGCCAATCGGCGGACGTGCCCAGGTGCCCCGCGTGGGATTCGCGATCCGACGGAGGAGGGCGCCTACTCTCCGGAACGATCAAGGAGGTGGCATGCGGGACAAGATCCGCAGGGGGATCGTCACGTCGGTGTGTACCGGAATCGGCCTCGCCACGGCCGCCGCCTGCGGCTCCTCGGAACCGGCGATTGACCCGTCTACCTGGTCACCGAGTCCCTCTCCCACCACCATCGCCGCCCCCGGATACCGGTGACGACACCACCGCCGAACCGCCCTTGCACCGCCGTCCGGAGCAGCGCCCGACAGCACCCCGGACGCCGAGGAATCACCGGCGCCTCGCAGCACGTGAGCGAGCATGTCGAGCACGACCGCCGTGCGGCGAGTTCCACGTTGATGACGGACCTGGGCGACCGCAAACGACAGCCTTCTTCAAGAGCGTGGCCGCTCAGGCTTCCTTCGTCGCGGCGCTCATGTTCTACCTCGGCGCGATGTACACCACCAGTTTCTTCGGCTGCTTCAACCTCACTCTGCAGACGGTCAACCTCGGGCGCCGTGATCGTTCTGGTGGCGGCAGGCATCCCGTGGTCCCGCTTCGGCGGACGATTCGCTGAGTCAGCAGACGGAGACGGCAGATCGCCTCTTCGCACAGCGGCGGCACGTCTCCACCTGGTGGTGGTCGTCGCCGGGCTGGTGCTGCTCGTGATCTCGCCGGCCATCGCACCGTACGGCTGGGTCGCCCCGCTCACCGTCGCGGCCGGTCTCCTCCTCGGCCAGTGCCGGGACACCGCGAGCGACCGTCGAGCCGGTCTCCGGCACAAGGCGATCCCGTTCTTCGCGGCGGCCGTCTTCCTGTTGCTGGGCACTGACCCAGATCACCTGGCAGCTCGGAGAGCGGGACGCCAAGGAGCGCGCTCGTGATGTGACGCGCTGGACCGGGGTGCGGCTGCTCATGGAACGCAACGGGCGGTACTACGTGGTTTCCCGCGGCTGGAAACCACGTAGGGATCCGCTCTATGTGATCCGGGAGAGCGACGACATCTGGGTTGCCCTGACGTCCGGCACCCAGCCACGCAGCACATAGCCGGGTGGATGAATCCGCTCCTTGTCGCCGCCTGCCTCCGGGTGGTCTGCCGTCAGCCCTGACGGGCCTTGAAGCGCGGGTTCTTCTTGTTGACGACGAAGACCACGCCTCGTCGGCGGACCACCTGAGCCCCCGGCTTGGACTTCAGTGAACGCAAGGACTTGCGCACCTTCATGGATCTGCCCTCCTCGTGCTATGGACTGTCAAACCCGCCGTCAGTGCCGCGGCGAGGCCGTACGGCCGTAACGACGCTCGAAGCGCTCCACACGGCCTGCCGTGTCCAGGACCCGCGAGGTCCCGGTGTAGAACGGATGGCTCGCCGACGAGATCTCGACGTCGATCACCGGGTAGGTGCTCCCGTCCTCCCACTCGATCGTCTTCGACGAGTGCGCGGTCGAACGGGTCAGAAACGCGACGTCCGCGGCCCGGTCACGGAAGACGACGGGACGGGATTCGGGATGGATGCGGGGCTTCATGAGGTTTCCTCCCTCGTGACGGTCGACGGTCCTGTGACGGTCCGCCCGGTGGCGCCGGGCTCGGCTCAGCGCTCCTCCCGGAACGGGACGTGCTCACCGACCACCGGGTCGTACTTGCGCAGGACGAGCCGGTCGGGGTCGTTTCCGCGGTTCTTCCGCGTCACGTAGGTGACGCCGGTCCCGGCTGTCGACCTCAGCGTGACGACGGGTCGCGCGCTGTTACGTGCCATGAGGTGCTCCTTCCGCCCACATCACGCGATCTTGACTCGCGCATGTCAGCTACGTGTGCTGTAACAGCGGACCTGGTCGGCGCATTCCCGGGGGCAGGGACAGGGGGCCAGAGGCAGGGGCGGGAGGGAGACAGGGGGCGACAGGGAGGCTCGGGGCGAAATGAAACAAGCCCCGCCTCCGGAGTACAGGAGGCGGGGCTGTGGAGCGCCGGGCAGGCCTTGCACCTGCATCTCCCCGCAGGAAGCGGGACGTCTTTCCTTGGACCACCAACGCGAGGCCTACCGCCGAAGTCTTCCGGCGGGCTGCTCAAGATCAATCATAGCGCAGCCGGAACAGTGCATGACACCACCAGGGTTGCCGCATGTCCGCGACGAGATCCAGAACGTGGAACGGTTCATCCAGCGGCACGGCGACGGCCCCCGGGCCATGGACACGGACGTCCTCGGCGCACGCGCTCGGCATGATCAGGGGCCCTCGTCCCTTCGTATACCCCTTCGTACGTTCCCGCGTATGTCCCTGCGTATGCCCTGCTGGTGTCGAAGGGCTACGGGCTACCAGGTGACCGGCAGCGCGGCGACGCCGTACGCCATCGCGTCTTCCTTGAAGTCGATCTCCTCCAGCGTGGTGGCCAGTCGCAGCGTGGGGACACGCCGGTAGAGCGTGCCGTAGACGACCTGGAGCTCTACGCGGGCGAGCTGCTGGCCCAGGCACTGGTGGACTCCGAAGGCGAACGCGTTGTGCTGGCGGGCGTCGCGGAGCAGGTCGAGTCGGTCGGGCTCCGGGAAGGCCTCCGGGTCCCAGTTGGCGGCGGGAAGGGAGACGATGATTCCGTCCCCGGCGCGGATGACCTCGCCGCCGATCTCGATGTCCTCCAGGGCGATCCGGCGCTGGCCGGTGTGGGCGATGGTCAGATAGCGCAGCAGTTCCTCGACCGCTCCGGCCACGACCTTCGGATCGTCCGTCTCACGCAGCAGGGCGAGCTGCTCCGGGTGCTCCAGCAGCGCGAGGGTGCCGAGCGCGATCATGTTCGCGCTGGTCTCGTGCCCGGCGATGAGCAGGATGACGGCCATGAGGGACGCCTCACCCATGGTCAGTTCACCGGCCTTGACCAGGGCCGCCAGGTCGGACAGCGCGTCTTCGGCGGGGTTCTCCGTCTTGGCATGGATCTGCCGGGCCAGGTACTCGCCGAGCGCGACGCTCGACTCGCGGTCCTGCTCGGCCGATGACGTCTGACTGACCGCGACGGTGGCGTGGTGCTGGAAGAACTCGTGGTCCTCGTAAGGGACTCCGAGCAGTTCGCAGATCATCAGCGTCGGAATGGGCAGACCCAGTACCTGGACCAGGTCGGCCGGCTTCGGTCCGGCCAGCATCGCGTCGATGTGCTCGTCGGTGACCTTCTGGATGGCGGGGCGCAGGGCCGCCATCCGCTTGGCGGTGAAGGAGGAGGTCAGCATCCGGCGGAGCCGGGTGTGGACGGGGGCGTCCGTGTTGAAAAGCGTGTCGGGGTGGTGATGCGCGTTCTCCGCCATGGCCTTCTTCGGGAACGGAAAGCCGGGCCGCTTGTCGTCGACGCTGACGCGGGGGTCGCCGAGGACGGCCCGCAGGTCCTCGTGGCGGGTGACGAGCCAGGGCGTACTGCCGTCCCAGATCCGCACCTTGCTGATCGGCTTCTGCTCGCGGATCTCCGCAAGGGCCGGCGGCGGCGCGAACGGACAGTCGGCCGCCCTGGGCGGTACGAACTCGGGGAACTCTTCGGCCGCGTCGCTCGCGGAGCCAGTCAGTGTCTCAGCCATGTCACTCCTCGGTGGGGGGCTCCCTCGGAACGGGGAGCGGGGTCTCAGAGGGGCTCTGGGGCCTATGAGATCGGAGCAGACTGACGGCTTCGGGCCACTTCACTGACGGGAACCTGACGTGACTCGGATCACGTGTACGCGCCCCGCATTTCGCCGGAGGTGTGTGATCGCCACCCCTACGGCACCACAGCGGCGTCGATGTCGGCAATCGGCAGGCCGGAAACTTCCCGACCCGGGAGTCCCTGATCTAGGCCGCGTACCGCAACGAGGTGGCCCGGCTGTACGAGGCCGTCCCCGGGCTCCTGGCGACCATGCCGCCCCGCGAGGCCCTACGCGCCTGGACACGTCGCTTCATCGACTACGCCACCGCCGAACTCGGCATGGCCGACGCCCTACGAGCCGTCGTCGCCTCGGGAACCAACCGTTCTTAAAGACTGAGTGGTAGTGAGTCCTGTTGCCAGGACCCGTGCTCAGCCGCGTGCCCCGGACGGTGTTGGGCACACTGGTCCCCCGCGCTCGTTCCGCATCCGGCGTCGACGGATCGTGTCCGTGGTCCGGGGATGCGGGGGCGGGTTCCCTCACGCCCAGAGGCCTCCGGTCGGGCCTGGGTGCGAAGCGGTGCGGGCCACTTCTTCCAACGTGGCACGGACGGCCTCGGTGACCAGTTCCAGCCGGGTCAGGTCGCGCACCGCGGCCAGGACATGGGTGAAATCGGTGCGCCGCGTGGTGCGCTCGCGCACGAGTCCGGCCTCCTTCAGGCGCGCGACCGCCAGATCGAGAAGACGGTCGGCGCGGTCGTCCTGGGCGAGGCGCTCGCGGAAGTCGGCCAGCACGCTGTGGTGGAAACCAGGACCGTCCAGCTCCATGGCCAGGGCGTACTTGAAATCGATGCGGCAGCGGACCGCTTCCGCTGCCTGACGGTCCGACAGGCCGAGCAGGAACCGCAGCACACAGACAGTGGCCAATTGGACGGGCGAGATACCGGGGCGTCCGTCGCGCGGGTACCAGTCCGCAAAGTCCTCGTCGCACCACAGCCCGTCCAGCCGGTCCCTCACCCACATCGCCGTGTACCGCCCGGGTTGCTCGCCCGCGCGATCTGTGCGGTCAAAGACGGGACTTGCTCACCGGAGCGGGGACGGAGCGACAACTGACACCTCGACAACTGCATCGGTCTTCGAAACAGCCCCGAGCATGCCCGCCGATCATGCTGGCGCACCGGGAAACTCCAAGATCCCCGACAGAGTCAAGTCAGATGACGACCACGCAGTCGTAGGAACTGTTGTTCCCGTTGACACTGACGATGCCCGTCGTGTTGTCGGCGGAGAAACGGGAGAACAAGCCCGCCGGGCGGCCGGCAAACAACACCGGTCCGAACACCGGGGCGACGTCGACGTCGTAAGGCTCGTCCACGCCGTCGGCAACCACCGCCAGCCGACACGTGCGCGGCTCCACGAACTCCTGCACCACGCTGGCACCCTTCTCAGCGGCCTTTGTCACCGCTGCCTCCCATTCGGCTTGACCCGTCTCCCGGCCGATGACGACCTGTTTGCCGCTCATCCCGATGCTCTCCTTGAGCACCAGCGACTCCCGGTTGTCCACGGCGTATCGCACGAGGTCGACCTTCCGGCCGCCTCGGGTCGTCCACCGATCGGAGAGCACCCGAGTCCACGGCAGGTATGTGTCGACCAGAGAGCGCTCGCTCGCGCTCATCCATGGTCGGCCCTCCGACAGCATGCCCAGAGTCAGCTTGCTGGACAGGAAGGTGGAGGTCTGGGTGCCCACCAGCAGGCACCCATTGTCCAGGGCGGCCTGGACCGGGGCGGTATCGATGCCGAGTTCGACCCAGTCGGGGATGGTGAAGTCCCTCAGTCCCAGCGCGTAACGCAGGTGCGGCGGGCAGTCCCAGGCCTCATGCAAGTCCTCAGGCTCGAAGAAGCGTGCAATCAACCCCTGACTGTTGAAATAGTCGGTCTGCATCTCGAAGTACCGTGTAAATCCTCCTTGGTCACGAGAGCTGCCGAGGAGAGCCACCCGGGGCGCCACCCCCAGTTCCCGGCACAGGCCCCGAAACATCTCCGTACGGACGGCGAACGCGTCCTCATAGCTGAACGGCACTCGGCCCTGGGCGTCGGTGTAGAGCCTGCGCCAGACCTCGAGGCGGCAATGCGTCTCCACCGGGCCACCGAGCGCCCCGCTGACGTTGAACTCAAGGAATTTCGGTCCGTTCGGTCCGATCACGATGTCCGGCCGGGTCACACAGTCCGCGTACCGCTCTTCGGTGAACTGATCAGCCACGAAGAGCTGGTGCTCGCTCGGCGGCATGCGATAGGCCGCCAATCTCCCCTCCGTGGTGGGCGCGCTCTCCAGGGCGGTGCGGCGCACCAGGTCGAGCAGGGCCGCGCTGACGCGGAACAACTCGGCGTAGGACTTACTTGGCAACGTGATCGGAGCCGCGGGCAAGAACGACTGGTAGGGATACCCCATGTCCCGCATCTCGGTGCGCAGCATCTCCCGGATCGTCTGCGCCGGGGCGGCCGGCAGCAGTCGGGACCGGCCGAACCACGGGTGTCCTGTCGCCGCTTGGGGGCCTGTCTCCTGGAGCACGCTCATCAACTTTCTCCCGTTCTGCCAGTCCTGAGGGACATCGCTAATGTGTGCGCGGGGGCGGTGCTGCCTCCGCGGTGCCGCCATCCCGGCGACGCCCGCGCCGCCCGGCAGAGCGATCGCACAAGGGAGAACGCCGCATGACCCTTCGCCGCGTCCAGGACAACGAGTACGTCGAAGAGCACGGCGGGGACTACGAGGACTTCGAGCCGGGCATGGTGATCCGGCACTGGCCGGGACGGACCCTTACCGAGACCGACAACACCTGGCTGACGCTGTTGACGATGAATCAGCACCCCCTGCATTTCGACAGGGCCTACGGGGAAAGCGCGGAGTACGGGCGGGTGCTGGTCAACAGCGGGATCACCCTGTGTCTGGTCGGCGGGATGACCGTACAGGCGCTGTCCGCACGTGCCGTGGCCAACCTCGGCTGGGACCGGGTCCGCCTGAAGGACCCGGTGTACGTGGGAGACACCTTGTACGCGACGAGCCGGATCCTGAGCAAGCGGTTGTCCAGGTCGCGGCAGGGGCAGGGGATCATCACGGTCGAGACGACCGGAACCAAGTCCACCGGGGAAACCGTCATCGTCTTCGAACGGTCTTTCATGGTGCGCTGCCGCGAGGCCGACTGACCTCATGGCCCGGCGCCCGCGGCCGCGAACAGGGCAGCCGCGGCTGCCGTGTCCTCGATGGCCATGCCCACGCTGCGGAACACCGAGGTCCTGCCGTCCACGCCCGCCGTCCCCTCGACCAACTCCCCCAGTTCGTGCAGCGCGTGGACGTCGATCAACCCGTCGGCCAGAGCGGCTCGGACCTCCCCCGCCTCGGCCCGGGCGGCGGCCCGCTCCTCCACGACGACGAACGCGTCCTCCAGCAGCGCCGGGTCGACCTCAAGGGCTTCCTCGTGGGTTCCGCCGATCACATTGAGGTGCGCGCCGGGCGACACCCATCCGGCCTTCACCAGCGGCTCCCGGCCGCCCGTGGAGGTCGCGGTGCAGATGACCGCCGCGTCGGAGACGGCCTCCTCGGCCGTGTCGCACACGAAGACCCGGATCCGGTCGTCGGTGGTGTCGCGGATCCACTGTGCGAACCGCTCGGTCCGCTCCCCGGTACGCGAGAACACCCGGACCGTCCGAACGGGACGCACCGCGAGCACCGCCCGCACCAGGGCGCGTGCCTGTACACCGGCGCCGATCACGGCCAGGTCGGCGGCGTCCGCCGGGGCGCACAGGCGGGTGGCCAGCGCGGCTGTCGCGCCGGTGCGGACGGCGGTGAGCTCGGCGCCCTCCAGCAGGGCGGTGACCCGGCCGGTGTCCAGGTCGGTGAGCACGACGACGCCGTGGATCAGCGGCAGCCCACGGTCGGGGTTGCCCGGGGTGAGAGTGGTGATCTTGACGCTGCCCACGCCGTGCCGCTCCCAGACCGAGGTGGCGGTCAGCAGCTCCCGTCGTTCGCCGTGCGGGACGACCGTACGCGGCGGGGACGACACGCGTCCGGCCGACAGGTCCGCGAGGGCCTCGGCCAGCGCGTCGACCACCCGCAGCAGCCGTTCCGTACCCGCCATGTCCTCGGGACCGATGGTCACCGGCCCGGTCATACGGCTCTCTCCCCGGCCCTCAGTGCGGCCACCGCATCCGGGATCAGGTCCTCCTGCCCGGCGATGGCCTGGCATCTGCCGAGTTCGAAGAAGACGTCTCGCGGATCGACTCCGGCCCGCTGCGACTGTTGCAGCACCTCGTGCTTGAACCCGGAGAACACCCCGGCCAGACCGCTGACGATACTCAGCGAGCCGGTGACCGGCGGCGCGGGCATCAGCTCCCGCTCGGCGAACTCGGCGGCGTCCAGCAACCCGTACAGGTCGATGCCGGTGACGAAGCCGGTCCGCTCCAGCACCGGCACCAGAACCTCCAGCTGGGTGTTGCCCGCTCCGGCGCCGAAGCCGCGCGCGCAGCCGTCGATGATCCCGGCGCCGGCCTGGGCGGCCGCGACGGAGTTCGCGACGGCCATGCCGAGGTTGTTGTGCCCGTGAAAGATCACCGGGACGTCGACGGCCGCACGGATCGCGCCGATCCGTGCGGTGACGTCCTGGGGCAGAAAGTGGCCCGCGGAGTCCATGATGCCCACTGCCTCGGCCCCGTACCCGACGGCGTGTGCGGCATGCTCGGCAAGTTCGGCGGTGGTGGCCATGTGACTCATCATCAGCACGCATTGGGCCTCGGTGCCCTGCTCGCGCAGCAGGTCCAAGTGGCGCTCGGCGAGAGAGGTCTCCGTGCAGTGCACACCGATGCGGATGACGTCCGTGCCGTGCCTGATGGCCTTGCGCAGGTCGTCGGAGGTGCCCCAGCCGGGCAGCATGAACGCGGCCATCCGGCTGTGACGCAGGGCTTCCCGCACGGTCGACAACATCAGGTCGTCGCTGACGGCGGCCCGGCCGACCTGGAGGGAGGAGGCGCCCAGGCCGTTGCCGTGGCCCACCTCCACGACCGGGATGCCGGCGGCGTCGGCCGCCTCCGCATAGCCGCGCAGTGCTGCCGCCGTGAGCTGGTGGCGCACGGCGTGCTGGCCGTCGCGCAGCGTGGGGTCGTGAATCACCACGGACCTCACCGGCCCGCCCCCTTCCGGGAGGCCGAGGCGAGCCGGGCCGCATACTGTTCGGCGACCAGGACCGCGGCCGAGTCGATGATGTCCAGGTTCCCCGCATAGGCGGGCAGTACGTCGCTGTCGGCGGTGACTTCCAGGGATACGGTGACCAGATCGCCGCGCACGTCGCAGGCGAGGACCCGGTAGCCGGGCGCGAACTCCTGCACCCGCCCGGACGCCTCGCCGACGGCGGCCCGCACCGCCTGTGGGTCGGCCTCCGGCAGCACCGCGTGGACGGTGGTGCGGAAGTGCGCGGGCGGCACGGCCGGACTGATGTTGAGGATCGCCTTGTTGCGGCGCACGCCGGTGAACGCGGTGAGGGCGTGCTGGGTGGTCGCGACGTATTCGTCGAGGTTGAGCCGGGTGGCCCGGCCGGCGATGCTGCTTGCCACGGTGGAGACGACCTCAAGGTACGTCACGTCGAACCGGTCGGCGAGGGCGTGCGCGACCGGGACCGACGCCTGCCCTCCGCAGCTGATCAGGCTCACGTTGCCCCCGGAGGGCGGCTGGACGCCCGTGACGGTGGGCACCACCATCTGCCCGGTCCTGCTGGGGGTCAGGTCGATCAGGAGCGTGCCGAGCGGTTGCAGCAGCCGCCAGTGCTCGGCGTGCGCCATCGCATTGGTGGCGTCGAACACCACGTCGAACGGGCGGGGCGCGGCGAGGATCGCGTCGATGCCGTCCGCGGTGGTCCGGCAGTCGAGCAGAGCCGCGTGCCGCAGGCCCGCGGACTCCGGATTGCGCCCGGCCACCAGGGCGCAATCCAGCGGGTCCGAACGGCTGATCTTGGAGACCAGGTCCTGGCCTATGGCGCCGGTGCCGATGACGGCCACTGCGAGCGGCGGGACCGCGTGCGGCCGCACGGTGGTGAGGGCCTCCGTGACGGTCATCGCCGCGCCTCCGCTCCCGCCGGACCCGACGCGAATCGCGCGGCCCAGGCTTCCCCGAGGGTGACGGTCGTCCGGGCCATCCGGGCGAACGGCGGGCCGACCATGTTGCCGTCCAGGACCGCGATTCCGCCGTTCGCGGACCGGACGGCCGCGGTGACGCGCCGGGCCTGGCGCAGTTCGTCCGGGTCGGGCCGCAGAGCCAGGTTGATCGCGTCGAGTTCACTCGGGTGCACGGTCACCTTGCCGTGGAAGCCCAGTTCGCGTACTCGGCCGATCTCCTCGGCCAGCGCCTCCGGTTC
This sequence comes from Streptomyces sp. NPDC058086, assembly GCF_042885015.1. Lineage (NCBI taxonomy): Bacteria > Bacillati > Actinomycetota > Actinomycetes > Kitasatosporales > Streptomycetaceae > Streptomyces > Streptomyces sp. NPDC058086. The sequence goes on from NZ_JBHVST010000004.1 coordinate 117,314, forward strand.
GGCCAGCCGGAAGTTGGCGGTGTCCACGCAGGCCTTGCCGTGCCGGGCGCAGGCCATGGCCATCGCCTGTCGCGCGGCGAGGAGTCCGGCCCAGGTGATCTCGACGCCCAGGGTGGCGGCGAGGTCCGCGGAGCCGAGGATCAGTCCGTCGGCGGCTGCCGCGATCGCGTCGACGGCGGCGACGGCGGCCGGGGTCTCCAAGGTCACGTAGATCTCGGGGTGGGCGCCGACCGAGGCGAGGGTGGCGCGCAGCAGCTCCACCTCGACCGCGGAGTCGACCATCGTCATCACCACGATGCCGGGCCTGACCGGGCTCTCGATGAGCAGCAACAGGTCGTGCACTGCCTCGGCGGTACCGAGCTGGTTGAGGCGTACCCCGATGTTCGCGGGCTCCGGCGCCTTCTCCAGCGCCGCGCGGCACATCTGCCGGGCGACCTGCTTCTCCGGCTGCGGGACGGCATCCTCCAGATCGATGACATGCACGTCGGCGTCGTACGACCAGGCCTTGACGACCCGGTCCATGGACAGCGCCGGCGTGTAGAGGATGCTGCGCGGGATGGCCCGGGCGTGGCCGGTCATCGTGCGACCTCCCCGGGCTCAGGTGTCACGCTTCGGGCGCCCACCTGGGTGAGGACCGCGCACAGTCGGCGGATCTGCTCCTCGGTCTGCCCGGTCCGCATCATCACGCGCAGTCCCGCGGTCCCGCGGGCGACGATCGGGAAGAACACCGGTGAGACGTAGAAGCCGGCCTCGAAGACCCGGCGGCCGGCCTCGATCACGGTGTCGTCGCTCATCGGGACCAGGCGGATGGGAAAGGTGCTGCCCGCCTGGTCGGTGCGGATCAGCGAGTCGAAGAGTGCGATGTTGGTCTGGAGCCGGTTCTGCAGTGCGGTCAGTTCGGGGGTGCGGTGGATTTCCGCGGAGGCGAGGCCGGCGCCGACGGCGGGTGTGTTCAGCAGCTGCGAGTAGTTCAAGGCGCCGCCGAAGCGCTCGATGACCCGCAGAGTCTCCTTCTCGTAGCCGTCGAGGACGATGGCCGCGCCGCTGGTGCCGAACGCCTTGTTCAGGGTCACCACCACGATGGTGCGCTCGTCCAGCACCGGGCTGTGCGAGCGGACGTAGCCGACACCCCGTTCCCCGTACGCCGACAGGGAGTGGGAGTCGTCGTAGTAGACCAGCAGACCGTACTTGTCCTGCAGTTCCGCCAGTTCCTTCACCGGCGCGTAGCCGCCGAGGCTGTCGCTGCCGTCACAGACGTAGGCGACCCGTTCGTACCTGCGGCAGGCGTCCTCGATGTAGTCGAGGTCGTGGTGGCCGCAGGTGACGACCTCCGTCTCATCGGCGCAGACCGGTTTGAGGTTCGCCATCGACACATGGGCGTTCTTGTCGAAGATCATCAACGGGCGGGTGCCATTGCCCAGATGGCCGGAGGCGATGAGTGGCAGCAGCCCGAACGTCGCCGTGCTGGCGGCGATGGAGCACACCACGTGGGCGCCGAACAGCTCGCCGAGCGAGTCCTCCAGTTCCAGCATCGCGGGTATCTGCACCCTGCTGCGGGCGATGCAGTGGTCCAGGACGCCGTAGCGACGCAGCGCCTCGATGCCGCCCTCGACGACCTTGGGGTGAGAGTCGAGGTCGAGGTAGGAGCAGCAGCTGAAGTTGACGAACTCGTGGCCGGCATCGATGAATTCGTGGCCGGGGGCGGCCCGCAGCACACCGGCGTCCAGATCGGCCACGATGCCGGCCAGCCCGTTGCGCTCCGACATGTCCCAGAACTCGTTGCCGATGCCGATCAGCTTGTCGTTGTTGCGGTAGCGGTGGGTGGGTGTGATGGTGACGCGCTCGGTCATGACGCCGCCTGAGCCGGTTCGTAGTTGTAGACGCCTCTGAGCTTGCGGAAGATGGCTGTGTAGAGCGCCACACCCAGCACGTACGGCCTGCGCAGGATCTTCGGGTCGCGGAGCCAGAAGTTGATGTTGATGTTCATCTCGTCCAGCGATTCGGCCTGGTGCCACCAGCCGAGCGGCAGGTAGAGCATCTGGCCGGGTTCCAGGATCAGTTCCCGGCGCTGGGCCAGCTTGGCGGCGAGCCTCGGGTAGCGCGCGGCGTCCACGTCGTCGAAGTCGAAGACCTGCGACTTGTCGCCGAATCCCCGCTTGAGTGAACGCGGGTAGTACTCCCTGGATCCCGGGGGCGCCAGGACGAACCGCTTGCGGCCCTCCAGAGCGATGTTGAAGTTCTCCAGCTCGTCGAAGTGGCTCTGGGTGAACACCCCGCGGTGGCTGATCCACAGGTTCGCCGCGTTGAGCGAGCGCCGGTAGTCGAACAGCTTCCCGGCGTCGAAGCCGAGGATCGCGTTGACGTCGGCCGGCCGGTTGCGGATGTTCGACACGACGCGGTTCCAGGTGCTCGCATCGTTCTGATAGCGGTCGTCGGCGAAGAACTCGGCGAGCCGGATCTCCCTGGTCGTCCAGCGCTCCGGGTTCCGCTTGTCGCTCGGCTCGGTGAAGAGGGTCACCGCGAGATGTCCGAGCCGCTCGGCCACCCCCTCCCTGCCCAGGCCGCGGGTGCCGCCCGGCAGGGTGACCACCACCGGAACGTCGGCCCTGATGAGAGCGTCACGGCCGAAGGCCATGAACTCGTCGAACGAGAGCCGGGGCACGGGCCGGCCTCCGAGATCTGCCCGTGTCGGGACAGGATCCGCTGTTCCCACAACTCTTCCCTCTCTGCTCACTGTTCCTGCACCGCCAATTCCGAGGTGGCCTCCGTGACCGGCCGACGGGTGCTCAGCACCGGCTGCCCCACGAGGCTCAGTGCCAGGGCCACGCACCCGCCGCCGACCCCGGCCCACGCCCCCGCCGCGGAGCCGAACGCGTCAGTCAGCCGCCCGCCCACCGCTGTGCCGGTGGCGATACTCAGCGCGCCGGCGCTGGTCAGCCACGAAAAGCCCTCCGAGAGCGCGCCCTTGGGGCAGACCGACTCGAGCAGCGTGCTGCCCGCGATGAGTCCCGGGGAGATGGCCACGCCCGCCAGGACGGCGAGGAAGCACATCATCAGGGAGGATCCGGCGAAGGCCAGGGGGACGACGCCGAGCGTCAGCACGCACGTGGTCACCGACAGCAGCCGGGCTTGCGAAAGCCGCCAGTCCACGGCGCCGTAGGCCACCCCCGCGATCAGGCTGCCGACCGAGATGAGGGCCAGGAACACGCCGCTCAGGCCGGGCGACGACTGCTCCCGCGCGAACGCGATCATCGTGACGTCGACCGCCCCGAACTGGAAGCCCATACCGGCGTAACAGAGCATCAGCACCCGCACCCCGGGCACCTTGATGGCGCGCTCGGGGCCGCGGCCGACCGTTGGCTCCGGCGTCGGCTCGGACTGGCGGTGCAGCGCCACGGCGATGGATCCGGTCAGCGTCAGCAGCGCACAGGCGACCAAGCTGGCAGCCGGGTGCACGGCGGTGGACAGCACCGTGACCAGCAGCGGTCCGAGCAGGAAGATCGTGTCGTCCAGCATGGACTCCAGGGCGTACGCGGTGCGCAGCATCCCTTGATCGACCATCACCGCCCAGCGTGCGCGCATGAACGAGGTGAACGACACCGAGGTACAGCCGGTGGCCACCGCCGCGATGATCATCACCGGCAGAGGGGCCTCCAGCACGATGGAGACGAGCAGCATCGTCATCCCCAGGACGTGCGCCGCGCACGCGGTGAGCAGGACCCTCCGCTGGCTGTAACGGTCGGCCGTCCGCCCCAGCACCGGGCTGACGGTGCCCTGGGCGAGCAGCATGGCCGCCGCCACCAGGCCGGCATCGGTCAGTGATCCGGTCTCCGCCGAGACAAGCAGCAGGCAGCTGATGGACCGCATGGCGATCGGGGCCCTGCCGATCACCCCCCACAGTGCCAGGGGGGCGGCGCCCGGCAAGCGCAGCAGCCGAAGATAGGCACCGAGTCCTGAACCCGCCCCCGAAGCACCCTCCGACACGGAGTCCCCCGTAACTGACATGACGTCATAAGTGTGATGTGCCCCGGAGTTTGGGACATCGGGGCATCGTCGAGCCACGCGGGAGCTGAGGACCCGCCGGCCGTCCCGTCGGACGTACCGGCGATCTTTGCCGTCCACCACGATGGATGGCAACGTTCGGCGGTCGAAAAAAATCGGCCGCATGTAGGGTGCGGACGGCGTGGTCCCTTCCGCGTCCGAGCAGCAGGCGTGCGGCCAACTCCCTTGAGGCGTAGGGCATGTGGTCCGTCCTGACGACACGGCCGCGCCGTATCCCGTCGCTCCCGCACGTCCCACGACCACGGAGCGGCGAGACCGCGCGCAAGAGCCGTCCACCCGTGAAACGGCGCCTGCCGCACGAGATCCAGGAGGGCCGTGCGGCAAACCCGAACGAGGAGGCATGAGTGAACGAGCCGACGTCCGAGACCCTGGAGCCCCAGACCCCGCGGAGCGCTCAGGGCGAGGAGACCGAGGCGGTGAAACCCCGCAAGAACGGCCTGGACCGCGGTGCGAGCGAGGAACTCGCCGAGAACATGCGGCAGGGCTGGGCCGACACCGAGCGGCACGACCTGGAAGCCGTTCCGCAGGCAGCGCACACCGCGCGCCGCCGTGCGGTGCTCTCCGCCCGCTTCCCCGGTGAGCGTCTGATCGTCCCCGCCGGCACGCTGAAGGTGCGCGCCAACGACACGTACCATCCTTTCCGCCCCGGCTCCGACTACGTCTATCTGACCGCCGACCAGAGCGAGAACGGCGTGCTGGTCCTGGAGCCGAAGGACGGCGGCGGCCACGAGGCCACCCTGCACCTGCTGCCCCGCTCCGACCGCGACAACGGGGAGTTCTGGCTCTCGGCCCGGGGAGAGCTATGGGACGGGCGGCGCAACAGCCTCGCGGAGAACGAGCGGCTGCTGGGGCTGGCCTCCGCGGACATCCGCCGGCTGACGGACCTTCTGGCGGACGCCACCGGCCCGGTGCGGGTACTGCGCGGCCTGGACGCCGGTGTGGAGGAAGCCCTGCGCGACAAGGTCACCGCCGAAGGCGATGAGGAGTTCCGGACCTTCCTCTCCGAAATGCGTCTGGTCAAGGACGACTTCGAGCTTGCCGATCTGCGCTTCGCCTGTGAGGCGACCGCGCGCGGCTTCGAGGATGTGGTTCGGGTGCTCGACAAGGCGCAGGCCAACTCGGAGCGCTACATCGAGGGCACCTTCTTCCTGCGCGCCCGGGTCGAGGGCAACGCGGTGGGCTACGCCTCCATCTGCGCGGCAGGTCCGCACGCCACGACCATCCACTGGGTGCGCAACGACGGCCCGGTCCGCCCGGGAGATCTGCTGCTGCTCGACGCCGGCGTGGAGACCCGCAACCTCTACACGGCCGACATCACCCGCACGCTGCCCGTCAGCGGTCGCTTCACGCCGCTGCAGCGCACGATCTACGACGCTGTGCTCGACGCCCAGCAGGCCGGCATCGAAGCGGTGAAGCCGGGGGCCTCCTACCGCGACTTCCACGAGGCCGCCCAGCGCGTGCTGACCGAGCGCCTCGTCTCCTGGGGGCTGTTCGGGGACCTGTCGGTGGAGAGGGTGTTCGAACTCGGTCTGCAGCGCCGCTGGACCATGCACGGCACCGGCCACATGCTCGGTCTCGACGTCCACGACTGCGCCGCCGCCCGCGCCGAGCGGTACGTCGGCGGCCCGCTGGAGCCGGGCATGGTGCTCACCGTCGAGCCCGGCCTGTACTTCCAGGCCGACGACCTGACGGTCCCCGAGGAGTACCGGGGCATCGGCGTCCGCATCGAGGACGACATCCTCGTCACCGAGGACGGCAGGGAGATCCTGTCCTGCGCCCTGCCGCGAGGGGCCGACGACGTCGAGACCTGGATGGCTTCGCTACTGCCCTGATCCCCCGTCAACCCGGGTTCGCCCGGCCGCCTCCGAGGACCGCCGTACGGCGCTCGGCAGCGGCCGGGCGCTCTGCTTTCCGGGGCCTGCGGGGCAGGTGAGCGGTGCCGGAGGATCGCATTGACAATATGGTCAAGACTCGTTGACCATTGCGGCGTGTCAGAAAAACAGCCGCCCGACAGCCAGGACGAAACGCTGCAACTCACCAGCGAGCTGCAACTGCGCGCCGTCAGCAACTTCGTGCGCCACCGCATCCTCCGCGTCCTGCGCGACCAGCCCGCGACCATCACCCAGGTCGCCGCCCGGATGGGCATCGCCAAGGGCAGCGCGAGCTACCACATTCGTCTGCTGGAGAAGGCGGGCATGGTGGCCGTGGTACGCACCCGCAAGGTCCGCGGGGTCACCGAGCGCTACTACGAACGGACGAGCAGCGGGATCAGGTTGCCCGAGCCCGAGCAGGGCGCACCCAACGTGGTGATGCGGCATGCCCTGGCTGATCTGGAGGCCGCGCCGAGCGGGCCGCCGCGTCTTGTCCGGATGCACCAGGCGCGGCTGAGCAAGGACAAGTTCGCGGAGTTCACCGCCCGCTTGGAGGCACTGGTGGAGGAGATCGCCGCGGTATCCGACCCAGCGGAGCCCGCGGCCACGCTCGCCGTGGCCTTCTTCCGACCCGAGGAGGACGTCTGATGTCCCCGCTGATGTCCCTGCGTAGATTGCGCGACGGTCTGCCTCCCGCCTTCAGCCGCCTGTGGTTCGCCTCGGCCGTGTCCTCCCTCGGGGACGGCGTCTACCTGGTCGCCCTGCCACTGTTCGCCGTCTCCCTCACGCCCGATCCGTTCGCCCTCAGTCTGGTCACCGCCGCTTCCCTGCTCCCGTGGCTCCTGTTCGGGCTGCTGGGCGGCGCGCTGGTCGACCGCTGGGACCGGCGCCGGACCATGTGGATCAGCGACCTCGCGCGTACTGCACTGCTGTCGGGACTGGTCGCGGCGACCGCCCTCGGAGCGGTGAACCTCCAGCTCCTCATCGCCGTGGCCTTCCTGCTGGGCATAGGCCAGATCTTCTTCGACACCGCCTCCTCGGCCTACCTGCCCCAGCTGCTCGACCGGAATCTCACCAGCCTGCGGCGCGCCAACACCTTGAAACAGGGCGCGCAGACGGCGACGAACGAGTTCGCCGGACCGCCGCTGGGCGGTCTGCTCTTCGCCCTCGGCCGGGCCGTCCCCCTGGCCTTCGACGCCCTCTCCTTCCTGCTCAGTGGGCTGCTCATCCGTACCTTGCCCGCCCAGCCGGTCGCTCCTGCCAAGTCGCGGCGCTCGCTGTGGTCGGACGCACGGGAAGGCGCCGCCTACGTCTTCGGCAACCGCGTCCTGCTCGGTCTCGCCCTGCGGTTTGCCGTCGGCAACCTCGCCTTCGCGGGTGGGGAGGCGGTCTTGGTTCTCTTTGCCCATCGCACCCTGCACATCGGGAACAGCGGCTACGGCCTCCTGCTCGCCACCCAGGCCGTCGGCGGCCTGGCCGGCACCGCGCTCGCCGGGCTGCTCGGCGCCCGGATGAAGACCGGTCACGCCCTGACGGTCACGGCCGCGGTGGAGGCGGCGGCGCAACTCGGCCTCGGTGTGTCCAGCGGGCCGTTCACCGCGGGTCTCTCCATGGCCGTCTGCAGTGCGGCGATGTCGGCGACCATGGTGCTCGTCCCGTCCGTGTCCCAGGCCATCGTCCCCGCCCACCTCACCGGCCGGGTCTCCGCCACCAACCGTATGCTGGGCGTCGGTGCGGCACCGGTGGGTGCCGTCCTGGGCGGCTGGCTGGCGACTGCGGCGGGGCTGCGTGCCCCCTTCGTCGCAGGAGCCTTCGTCCTCGCCGCGATGACCGTACTCGTCGCCGTGCTCACCAGTGCCGACCGCATTGAAGCCGCCCTTCAGGAGGCCCGGGACGAAACCGCCTCGGTCGACCTCCCGGCTGCCTGACGGACAACCCGACGGAGCGAAGATCCACGACGTCGCCGACGTACCCGGGCCGAAAGAAGCATGACGTCCCGGCGCTCACGCGCCGAAAGGACCACGAGCGGGCGTCGGCGCGGACGTCGGGTGGGCCCAGGCCCCCGCACGCGGCGTTCGTCCAAGACCCCGGCGGCCTACCGGCCGCCGGGGTCGTTTCACGCCCGCACATCGGCATCGCCGGCGATACCTGCGTGGTCATCTTGCCCGGCAACACCTACGCCGAAAGGAACACCGACGCCCTAACCCTGGCCCTGGCCCTGGCCCGCAGGATTGCAGCGTCACCGCTTGAACCCCGCCGCCACTCCAAAGAATCCGCACCCCACTCGGTAACTCGACCACCAACTGACTCCGAGGGACCGCGTGCCTCGGCGCCGATGCGGATGTTCGACTGAGGAACTTCCTCGCTCGAACGCCGACGGACGGAACCCACTGTCATGGGCAACAGACCAGTCGCGGTGGCGGTAGACCGGTCGGAGGAGCCGGGCGCGTGCAGATCAGCTGGGTGACAGCGTGCTTGCGCTCCTGCTGCGTGGGCGGCGGACGGGCTTCTGCCCGCGAAGGAGGACACGCGCTCGTAGTGCCATGTCGATCGCAGTGTTCTGCGCTCTGGCCGTGGGCAAGTCCGAACACCACAGCACGTTCGATGTGGTCGACGGTCACGTCGTCGAACGGGATCGCGCGTGCCACGGACATCTCCGCTGCCTCGTAGCGATCCGCCCGCCCGGCAGAGGTTTCTGGACCACATCAAGGGCACCGGGCCGACATGTGACCGCGAAGCCTGCCATCCGTCGAGGATGGTGGCGAACACCGGCCGAGTGCTGTCCCTCGCCGTGGACCAGCACCACGGCACTGGGCGTCCGGTCCTCGGAGAGGTTGCCCATGCTCACTCCTCGTCATTGATGGGCCTGGCGCCGGCGCAGGGCCGGACGAGCGGGAACGGCATCCTGCAGTCGCTCCGCCAGACCGGCCACGGTCGGGGACTCGAAGAGCGTCTGAATCGTCAGCTCCGTCCCCAGCAGGGAACGCACCCTGTTCACCAGGCGGGTGGCGAGCAGCGAGTGTCCGCCGAGTTCGAAGAAGCTGTCGTCGATCCCCACATCGGGCAGCCCGAGGATGTCGGCGAACGCCTTGCACAGTGTCGTCTCGCGCGCGTTACGCGGGGCGGCTCCGGACAGCACACCGTCGTAGGTGGGGGCGGGCAGCGCCCGCCGGTCGAGCTTGCCGTTGATGGTCAGCGGCAGCACACCCAGGCTGACGAACGCCGCTGGAACCATGTAGTCGGGCAGCGCGGCGGACAGATGACGGCGCAGCTCGGTGACCGGAGGCAGGGAGCCCTCCGGAAGGGGCGCGACGTAGGCGACCAGCCGTCGGTCACCGGGCCGGTCCTCGCGGACGATGACAGCCGCGCCGCCCACCTGGGGGTGGCGCGTCAGGACGGACTCGACCTCGCCGAGCTCGATCCGGAAGCCGCGCAGCTTCACCTGGTCGTCGGCACGGCCCAGGAAGTCCAACGCACCGTCCGGCAGCCAGCGCACGAGGTCACCGGACCGGTACATGCGCGCCCCCGCCGGACCGAACGGGTCGGCGACGAAGCGCTCGGCGGTCAGATCTGGCCGGTTCAGGTAGCCGCGGGCCAGACAGGTACCGGCCAGGTACAGCTCGCCGGAGACACCGGGCGGCACCGGATTGAGGTGGCGGTCCAAGACGTACGCCCTGGTGTTCCAGATCGGCGGGCCGATAGGCGCGGTCGCGGTGGCGGGCCAGTGGGGCACGCGGTCCGGAAGGGTGTACCCCGTCACGACGTGAGTCTCTGACGGCCCGTAGTGGTTGTGCAGCCTCACGTGGGAGTACCGGGTGTGGAACGCCCGTACACCGCCGGTCAGCCGGAGCGCCTCGCCGGCTTGCATGACGTGGCGCAGGGAGCTGAGGGCGAGGCGCTGTTCCATCGCCGCTTCGCAGACCGCGCTGACCACCAGGTCCGGTGCGAAGAGTTCGTCCACGTCATGCTGGTCCAACCAGCGGGCGAGCGCGGACGGGTCGAGGCGGGTCTCATCGTCCGGGACACACACGGTCTTGCCGTTGAACAGGGCGGAGAGTATCTCGTGTTCCGAGGCGTCGAAGCTGATGGCGCTGAACTGCGCCACCCGGGCCCCGGGGCGTACGGCGACGGCGGAGGCGTTCCACACCAGCAGGTTGCGCAGCGCGACGGCGGTCATCACCACGCCCTTGGGGCGGCCGGTCGAGCCCGATGTGTAGATCACGTAGGAGCTGGTGTCCGGCAGCAGCGGGGCGGTGCGGTCGGAATCGGCGGGGTCGGTGGCCGCCTCTCGGGACAGTTCCCGGACGGTGTCCGCGCCGTCCAGGAGCAGTACGTCGAGGGCTCGGTCGGCGGGCAGCGGGCCACCGGAGCTGCTGGTGACCACCAGTGCCGGCTGGGCGTCGCTCAGGATGTAACGGATGCGTTCGGCCGGGTAGGCGGGGTCGATGGGCAGATACGCCGCGCCGGTCTTCAGGACGGCCAGAAAGGTGACGATCAGGTCCGCCGACCGGGGCAGCCGCACCGCGACGTACCGCTCCGGGCCGATGCCCCGCCGGATCATGAGGCGGGCCAGCCGGTTGGCCCGGGTGTTCAGCTCGTCGTAGGAGAGCCTGACCTCGCCGGCCACCACGGCGGCGGCGTCCGGGGTCCGCGCCACCTGCCGCTCGAAGGCCTCAGGCAGGTTGTCACCGGGCAGCTCCACCGCCGTGTCGTTCCACTCGGTGAGCACGCGCCGACGTTCCCCCGCGGTGAGCAGATCGGCCTCGGTGACGGGGCGGTGCGGCTGCGCCACGACGGTCCTGAGCAGGGACAGCAGCCGGTCGGCCAGGGCCTGAGCGGTCCCGGCGTCGAACACGTCGATGGAGAACTCGACGACCCCGTCAATGCCGCCGGCTGCTCCCTCCGCATAGGACTCGGTGAAGCTGAACAGCAGGTCGAACTTGGACGTGCCGGTCCGGCCCTCCTCGACTGTCAAGGACAGGCCAGGAAGGGTGAAGGCGTCGTATTCGTCGGCGGCCTGCATGACCAGCATGACCTGGAACAGGGGGCTGCGGGACAGCGAGCGGGTCGGATTGACCGCTTCTACGACTTGCTCGAAGGGCACGGTCTGGTGCGCGAAGGCCGCAAGGTCGGTGGCGCGTACCCGGGTGAGCAGTTCCTCGAAGGTGGGGGCGCCGGAAAGGTCGGCGCGCAGCACCACCGTGTTGGCGAAGAAGCCCACCAAGTCGTGCAGCGCCTCGTCCTGACGCCCGGCTACCGGGGTGCCCAGCGGAATGTCCGTACCGCCGCCCAGCCGGCTCATGAGCGCCGAGAGAGCTGCCTGGAGGACCATGAACACGGTGGTGCCGGTGCGGCGTGCGAGGCGGACGACGGCGGCATGCGTGTCGGCGTCGATGGCCATCTTGACCGTGTCTCCGCGGTAGCTCGCTGCCGACGGCCGAGGCCGGTCGTACGGCAGGTCGAGTTCCTCCGGAAGGTCCGCCAGTTCACGGGTCCAGAAGGACAGTTCCGCCGCCGTGCCGTCCTGCGCAGAGGCGCTTCGCGCGCGCTGCCACAGAGCGAAGTCCGCATACTGCAGAGGCAGTTCGGGCCACACTGGGGTGGCACCGGCGCACCGCGCCTCGTACGCCGCCGCCAGGTCCCCGGCCAGCGGCGCGGTGGACCAGCCGTCGGTGGCGATGTGGTGCATCACCAGCAGCAGTACGTGTTCCTCCGGCGCCACCCGGAACAGCTCGGCGCGCAGGGGCAGGTCGCGGGCCAGGTCGAAAGGTCGCAGCGACGCTGCGCGCAGTGCCCTTTCGAGCTCCTGGCCGGCGGCCTCGGTGACGACGAACTCGGGGCGTGCCCGCTCGCCGTCCAGCACCAGCTGAAAGGGGGTGCCCTCCTCGTCGGGGAAGGCCGTCCGCAGACTCTCGTGCCGCGCCACCACATCGCCCAGTGACGCCTGCAACGCCTCCACGTCGAGCGGTCCGGAGAGCCGCATCACCAGCGGGATGTTGTAGGTGGCCGAGGGGCCCTCCAGCCGCGACAGGAACCACAGCCGCTGCTGGGCGAACGACAGCGGGACATGTTCCGGGCGGTCCTGGGGCGCCAGTGCCGTCCGGCCCGGAGAATCCGTCCCGCCCGGCGCGGACTGTTCCAGCCACCGGGCCAGTCCGGCCGGAGTGGGCGACTCGAACAGCACCCGGATGGGCAGGTCCGCCCCGAGCCTCGCCCGCATCCGGTTGGCCAGTCGGGTCGCCAGCAGCGAGTGGCCGCCCAGGGCGAAGAAGTCGTCGTCCGCCCCGACCTTGGTGACGCCCAGGACGTCGGTGAACGCCTCGCACAGGATCGCCTCCTGGGCGGTGGCGGGTCCCCGCCCCGTGCCGGCGATGTACTCCGGAGCCGGCAGCGCGGTGCGATCCAGCTTGCCGTTCAGCGTCAGCGGCAGCTCGGGGACCACCACCACCGTTGCCGGCACCATGTATCCGGGCAGCCGTTCGGCGCCGAACCCGCGCACCTCGGCGGCCAGCACGCCCGCGGCGGGGGCCTGATCGGGATCTCCGGCGGGCACGACGTAGGCGACCAGCCGCTTGTCTCCCGGGTTGTCCTCCCGGACCACCACCGCCGCCTGGCGCAGCCCCGGGTGCGCGGCCAGCACCGCGGCCACTTCGCCCGGCTCGATCCTGAAGCCCCGGATCTTCACCTGCTCGTCCGCCCGGCCGACGAATTCGAGGTTCCCGTCCGCCCGCCACCGAACCCGGTCCCCGGTCCGGTACATCCGCTCTCCGGCAGCGCCGAACGGGCAGGCCACAAAACGCTCCGCGGTCAGCCCGGGCCGTCGCAGGTACCCCCGCGCGAGCCCCGCACCGGCCACGTACAGCTCACCGACCACTCCGACCGGCACCGGGCTGAGGGAGTCGTCGAGCACGTAGGCGCGGGTGTTGGCGATCGGGGCGCCGATGGGCACCGTGCCCGACTGCAGTCCGGGGCGGCAGCGCCACGCGGTGGCGTCCACCGTCGTCTCCGTGGGGCCGTAGGTGTTGAACATCACCCGCCCCGCCGACCAGCGCTCCACCACCTCGGGAGGGCATGCCTCGCCACCCACCTCGAGGACGACTCCGGTCCCGATCGCCCCGTCCGGCATCGTCGCCAGGGCCGCAGGAGGCAAGGTTGCGTGTGTCACGGCCTGGTCGGCCAAGAACTCGGCCAGTTCCGCGCCGAGCCGCCGGTCCTGGGGCACGACCACCAGGGCCGCTCCCGACAGCAGGGCCAGCGTCCACTCCGAGCAGAAGTTGTCGAAGCCCACCGACGCGAACTGCGCCACCCGGTGGCCTGGTTCCACACCGAACCTCGCGTGGCTGGCCGACAGATTGGCGAACCCCGCGTGCGAGACGACCACGCCCTTGGGTCGGCCGGTAGAGCCAGAAGTGTAGATGACGTAAGCCGCGTTCTGCTTGCGCGGCGGCGCCGGCCGGTCCGCGTTCTGCGCGTCTCCCGCCTCCGGTGTCCCGGACGCGTCCAGCACCAGCAACGGTACCTCGCAGTCCTGCGGCAGTACCCGTTCGCAGCGTGACGTGGTCAGTATGCACGCGGGCCTGGCGTCATCGAGCGTGTAGACGACTCGCTCGACGGGATACTCCGGATCGATGGGCAGGTAGGCGCCCCCGGCTTTGAGCACCGCCAGGATCGCCACGATCAACTCGGCGGAGCGCTCCATGAGCACCGCCACCACCGACTCCGGGCCCACGCCGTGCTCCGACGCCAGGCGACTGGCCAGCCGGTCCGCCCGCACGTCCAGCTCGCCGTACGTCAGTTCAGTGCCGTCGCACACGATCGCGACGGCGTCCGGGGTCCGGGCCGCCTGTGCCGCGAACAGCTCCGGCACCGTGGCCTCGGGCACCGTGAGTCCGGTGTCGTTCCACTCGTCCACCACTTGCCGTCGCTCGGCAGCGTCGACCACGTCCAGATCACTGATCCGGGCCTGCGGAGCGTCGGTCATCCCGTGCAGCAACCTCAGCAGCCCGCCCGCGATCCGCCCGGCGGTGGCCTGGTCGAACAGGTCCGCCGCCACGGTGAGTTCCCCGCGTAGTCCGGCGGGCGCGCCCTGCGCGTCGGTCTCCTCACCCAGGACCACCTCCAGGTCGTACGCCGTCATCGGCTCGCCCACTGCCAGCGGGCTCACCCGGACCCCGGGAAGCTCCAGGAGCGCAGCGGAGGTGGTGTCACGCAGGGTGAGCATGACCTGGAACAGGGGGTGGGCGGCCGGAGGGCAGGCGGGGGCAAGTTCCTCCGCCAGGCGTTCGAACGGCACGTCCTGATGGGCCACCGCGCCCAGCTCCGCCTCCCGCACCCGGCCCAGTACCTGCGTCGTGGTGGGATCGCCGGACAGATCGATCCGCGTCACGCGCGTGTCCGCGTAGCACCCGACGAGGCGGTCCAGCGCCTCGTCGGTACGCCCGGCCACGGCCGACCCGACGAGGACATCGCTGTCGGCCCCCAACCGGGACAGCAGCACTGCCAACCCGGCCCGCAGCACCGCGCTCAGCGGCACTCTCCGCTCCCCTGCCAGCGCTGCCAGGCCCCGGTGGAGTGCCGCGGGCACCGCCAAGTCGACGCGATGCCCGCGGTGCGAGGCCGTCGCCGGGCGCTGCCGGTCCACGGGAAGCGCCAGCTCCCCCGACACTCCGGCCAGTGCCTCACACCAGTACGTCAGCTGCCGGGACAGCTCACTGTCCGGGTCGTCCGCCGAACCGAGCGACTCGGACCGGCCCCGTGCGTAATCGGCGTATTGAGTCGGCAGTTCGTCCCAGAGCGGCTTCAGTCCCTGACGACGCGCCGCGTACGCGACCGACAGATCCCGTGCCAGCGGTGCGACCGACCAGTCGTCCCCCGCGATGCGGTGGACGACCAGCGCCAGCACCGCTTCGTCCGCCCCCGTGCCGGACAGCCAGGCCCGCACCGGGATCTCCGACTCGAGGTCGAACGCACAGGCCGCCGCCTCCGCTTGGGGCGACTCGACCATCTTCAGTTCGAAGCGTGTCCCATCGACCGGGAGGATCCGTTGAAACGGCACCCCGTCGACAGCGGGGAACACCGTGCGCAGCACCTCATGCCGCCCGATTACATCCTGCAGCGCCATCTCCAGCGCCTCCCGGTCCAGCTCTCCGGCCAGAGTCCAGGCCATCGTCAGATGGTTCACCGCGCTCGGTTCGTCCGACTGCTCCAGAAACCAGAGCCGTCGCTGCCGAAGGGATATCGGAATACGTTCCGGACCTAGCTGATCCGCTGTGCCTGGACGCGCAACGAACATATCTGCCCCCATGGGTGAACATCGCGAACTCATGGCCAGGCCCGCGATTTGCAGCGGAATTAACAGGATGAAGGTGAGCGGAGAAATGACCGGCCGGCAGGCACAGCGCACTCCATATGCGACGCCGAATGTCCGGCGAGCCTGCCAAGGAAATGGATTTGATTCCGATTCAGGCTCAGCTATGTCGAATCAGAAGGTATTACCGCCCCACTCGGCACGTCAAGCATCGTTCATTACGCAGGGCAACCTGTAGGGCGAACACAGCACCTCGCGGACCACGAAGGTGTCAACGCCGCACAATCCTCGAAGTGCGTTCGCCGCCGGCCGAGTTGACTTGTCCTCGCGCCCGCACGGGCAAACGCTACGAAGCGCTCGCGCCGAAGGGGTCCAACACCTCGTCGGCCGCGGCCAGCAGGTCGTGCATCGTGGTCGTCGGCTCGGCGGGAAGCGGCTCCGTGTGGATGCGGATCAGCGCGGCAGCACGGCGGGCCCGCCACTCGGCCGTAGCCACGTCCTCGGCACGGGCGACCACGAGGCCACTGCGGTCCTCGGACCAGCGCAACGGCTCCACCTGTCCGCCGGGGTCGACGCCCACCTCCGCCCGGACCACGCCCTCGGCCTGCCGGGCCGCTGCGAGGCCCTCCACTGCGCGTACCCGGCCGGGCGATGGGGTGAGGAAACGTACCGCGGCCGCTCCCCGGGTGACGGGGTCGAGCGCCGGTACGCCACCAGGCAGGACGAGTTGGTAGGTCAGCCGCTCCACGTCGAAGCCATACACCAGCTCGACCAGCTCGCCGATCCGGCCGCCCGCGCACCGCGGGTGCGACTCGACCACACGTGGCCCTTCGGCGGTGAGAATCAGTTCCGTGTGGGCCGGCCCGTCGACCAGGCCCACCGCGTCGAGCATCCGGCGCACCATGTCCTCGACCTCGGCGGCGCACCCGGCCGACAACGGCGCCGGGAGTACATGCCCGAGGGCCACGACGCCGCCGCCGTTGTCCTTCCGGGAGATGGCAAGGACGGTGTGGTGTCCGGCGACCGAGAAGCTCTCCACGCTGATCTCGGTACCGGTGAGCAGCTCCTCCACCATGAACTCACCCACGCCGAAGGCGTCCAGCCAGGCCCACGCCTCCGGCACCTGTTCCGGGGTGTGGACCTTGCGTACGCCCAGGCTGCCCGATCCCATGGTCGGCTTGACCACCAAGGCGCCGTGCCGTTCGGCGAAGGCGCGCAGCATGGACTGCGACCCGCCCACCCGGAAGGCCACCGGGCCGATCCCTCGCTCGTTCAGCAGGGCGCGCAGGGCCGCCTTGTCGTGCAGCAGCCGCGCCGTGGCCACGCCGGTGCCGGTCAGGCCGAGGACGGTGGTGAGGTGGCCGGCCACCAGCGGACCGGCCTCGGTCTGGCTCACCACGCGCCGGAACGGCCGGTGCGCGTGCAAGGTGCGGGCCAGCGCGGTGACCAGGCCGATGTCCTGGTAGTCCACCAGGTGGGTCTGGACGCAGTACGCACGGGCGGCGGGTTCGAAGAGCGCCGGCTTTTCGATGTTCACGACGTCCAGGCCGCACTCGGCGGCTTTGCGGACCCCGGCCTCGGTGCCACCGAGCAGCAGGATGCGTGGCCTCACCGGACGTCCCCCGGGCCGAGCAGGAAGCCGACGGCCTGGAAGTAGGACAGGTAGCGGTCGAAGAGCGGGCCGTCCACCTCCGGACAGTCCACGCCGGTACCGGCCAGCAGCCGCCGGGTATCAGTGGCATCAAAGCGGAGGCTGCCCTCGGGGTCCTCGTCCGCGCCGTTCTCGCCGAACGCGCCGAGCAGCGGGAAGGCCGCGTTGCCGGGCGAGGCCGCCACCGCCCGCAGCCATGCGCCGACCGGCACCTCACTCAGCGCGTACCCCCGCTCGCGCAACCGGTGCACGGCGGTCCCGAACGGCAGCAGTCGCTCGCTCGCCAGATGGAAGGTCCGCCCGGCCGCCCGCGGACTGCCGGACAGCGCCACCACGGCCCGGCTGACGTAGTCCACCGGGACCAGGTCGAAGGCGACCTCCGGGAGTGCGGGCGCCAGTCCCAGCTGAACGCAGCCTTTGAGCAACAGCCACAGGAAGTCGGTCCGCTGACAGGCACCGTCGCTCACCGCGCCGGAGATGCGGGTCGGCCGGTAGACGGAAACGGACAGGTCGCGCCGCCGGGCCTGCTCGACCAGATGCTCGGCCACCCACTTGCTCTGGGTGTAACCGTGCACCAGCCGCCCGGGCCGGCCCAGTGGCTCGCGCGACCCGATCCTGCGTCCGGCCAGGCCGGGACCGGCGAAAACCCCGACCGTGGAGATGTGATGCACCGGCACGCTCCGCACGGCGGCCAGGCGCAGCACCTCCACTGTGCCGGTCACGTTGGCGTCCCGTGCCTGAGCGTACGCCTGGGCCAGGTTGACCTGCGCCCCGCAGTGGTAGACGGCGTCGACCTTCCGGGCGAGCTGGTCGAATGCCGCCGCGCCCAGTCCCAGCCGGGGAGCGGCCAGGTCGCCCCGGTACACGGTGATCCGGTGCTGGACAGCGGCGTCCCACAGGCCGAACTCCTCCAGCGCGGCGCGCAGCCGCTTCTCGGCGTGTTCCCGGTCGCCGCCCCGGACCAGACAGTGCACCCGTGTCGTGGTGTGAGCGAGCAGATCGCGCAGCAGAAAGGCACCGAGGAAGCCGGTGGCACCGGTGAGCACGACCTCCTCCGGGTGCCCGGAGCGGCCACCCGCGTCGGGTGTGCCGGGCCGGACATCGGCCGGCAGCCGCAGATCGCCGGGCGGTACGGGTCCCGACGTGCCCGGTTCCAGATCGTCCACCAGGGCTCCCAGCGCCCCCACGGTGGGGGCGGTGAACACCGCGTTCATGGGGATCCGCTCGCCGAATTCGGCGCGCAGTGCGAGCGCGAGCCGTACAGCCAGCAGGGAGTCACCGCCGTGCCGGAAGAAGTCCTCGTCGCCACCGATCCCCGGCAGGCTCAACAGCCCCGCCATGTGGTCGGCGATCCTGTGCTCGGTCGCGGTGCGCGGGGGTGCCACGGCGCCGGTCGGCCGACCGGCTGGGGCGCCGATCCAGGCCCGGGCGACGGCGGCCCGGTCCACCTTGCCGTTGTGGGTCAGCGGGAGGGCCGGCAGGTGCAGGAAGGCGCTGGGCAGGAGCGCCTTCGGCAGCCGCTCGGCCAGGGTGGCGCGAAGCTCGTCGGCCGCGACGGAACCGTCACCGACGTAGCCGGCCACGAGCCGGTGTCCGGCGCCCGGTCCGGGTTCGGCCGTCACCACCACGGCGTCCCGCACCTGTGGCAACGCCTTCACCGCCGCCTCGACCTCGCCCAGCTCGACGCGGTGTCCACGGATCTTGACCTGGTCGTCGCGTCGGCCGAGGTACTCGATTCGACCGTCGGGAAGCAGCCGGGCCAGGTCACCGGTGCAGTAGAGCCGTCCGGACGGTGCGCCGTCGACGGCTTCCGGTGCCGCGGCCCCGGCCGGCGGAGCGTATGGGTCAGGGAGGAACCGCTCGGCGGTCAGCCGCGGTCGCTCCAGGTAGCCCACGGCGAGCGGGGGCCCGGCGACGCACAGTTCGCCGACCGCCCCGACCGGGGCCGGGCGCAGCCTGTCGTCCAGCACATAGACGCGTGCGCCCGCGACGGGACGTCCTATCGGTGGGCGCTCGGGCCAGAGCACGGGGGAACCGGTCAGACGTTCGACTGTAACCACATGCGTCTCGGTGGGCCCGTACTGGTTCTCCAATACGGCATCGGTGAGTTCGGCGAAGAAGCGCCGTACCTCCTCTGTGATGTAGAGCTGCTCCCCGGCCGTGATCACCTCGCGCAGCGCGGGCAGGCGGCGCTGCGTGGCGCACGCGTACTCGGCCAGTTGACGCAGCGCCACGTACGGCAGGAACAGGCGGTCCACGCGCTGCTCGACGAGCAGGTCGCAGAGGCGCTCGGGGTCGGTACGGGCGGTGTCGTCGGCCAGCACCAGGCAGCCGCCGCAGGCCCAGGTGGCGAACATCTCCTGGAACGCCACGTCGAAGCTCAGCGGGGCGAACTGCAGGGTGCGCGAGCCCTCGCCGCAGCCCGACGCGGCGCGTTGCCAGGCCACGAGGCCGGCGGTGGAGCGGTGCGGCATCGCCACGCCCTTGGGGGTGCCGGTGGAGCCGGACGTGTAGAGGACGTAGCAGAGGTCGTCGGGGGTGGCCGTCGGCAGCGGTCCGAGCCCAGCGGGCAGCGCGTCCAGGCAGACGGCCGGCAAGGCGCCGGGGAGCGGACGGTCGGTGAGCACGGCGGCGGCCCCGCTGTCGCGGAGCATGAAGTCGATCCGCTCGGCCGGGTAGGCCGCGTCCACCGGGACGCAGGTGGCGCCCGCCCGCAGCACGGCGAGGACAGCCTGCGGCAGCGCGAGGGAGCGCCCCACGCAGACCGCGATCCGCCGACCCGCGTAGCCCTCCTCGACCAGCCGGGCGGCCAGCACCTCGGAGGCCGTCTCCAGTTCGCCGTAGGTCAGCCGGTGTTCGCCAAGGACGACGGCCGGCGCGTCGGGGGTGCGGCGGGCCTGTTCGGCGAAGAGTTCGTGCACCAGGGGCGGGTCGAGGGCAGGCCGCCCGGCCGTCCAGGCCGCGCGGATCGCCCGCTCCTCCGCTTCGGGCAGCAGCGCCAGGTCGGCAAGCGGGCGTCCGGGGTGGGCGACCCCGTCGGCCAGCAGTGTGCGGTAGCGCTCGACCAGCCGCACGGCGCTGTCGTGGTCGTAGAGGTCCGCCGCGTATTCCAGTACGCCCGACCAGGAACCCTGCTGCGGGGTGAGGTTGCAGAAAAGGTCGTACTTGGCGGTTCCGGTGGGCACATGCAGCCGCTCGGCTGTGACACCGGGCAGGTCCAGACCTACGGCCTCGGTCGACTCGGCGTTCAGTACGATCTGGAAGAGCGGGAACCTGCCGAGCGTACGTTCGATACCGAGTTCGCCGAGCAGCCGCGTGAAGGGCAGGTTGCGATTCTCGACGGTGTCCAGCAGGGCGAGCTGGGCCTCGTCCACCAGGGCGGCGAAGGAGTCGACGGGGTCGATCCGCTGACGTACCGGAAGCACCTCGGTCAGGCAGGCGATCAGCGGGTCCAGGTCCGGCTCGTCGCGCAGCGAGACCGGCACGCCCAGCACCAGATCCCGCCCGCCGGTCAACCGGTGCGTGAGCGCGGTCAGCGCGGCCACCAGCACCGCCTGCGGGGAGCTGCGCCGTTGCCGGGCCAGGTGCGCGATGCGCCCGGCGAGTTCCTGATCGAGGACGAAACGCACCTCCCCTCCGCGCGGCCCGAGCACGGGCGGCCGGGGTCGGTCGCCGGGGAGCGCGGTCTCGGCCGGCGCGCCTTCCAGAGCGGCACGCCAATGGGCGGCGGCCGTGTCGGCGAGGCCACTCTCGTCCCGGTGGCGGAGTTGGGCATGGGGGCCGATCTGGCGGGGCAGGGCGGGCAGCGGATCCGCCCTGCCGTCCAGCGCGGCCCGGTACAGGGCGCTGAACTCGGTGTCCAGCAGCCGCAGGCTCGCCCCGTCCATGGCGGCGTGGTGCAGTACAACGGCCAGGACGTACTCGTCGTCGGCGTCCTCGATGTCCAGGAGGGTGGCCCGCAGCAGCGGCGGGGCGTCGAGCGGCAACGGCTCGGCCATCAACTGCGCCACTACCGCGGACAGCCGGTCTGCCGGCACGGTTCGTCGTGGCACCCGCACCGGAACGGGTGGCAGTACGGTCTGCACCGGGCCGGCGCCGGCCAGTTCAAGTCGGCTGCGCAGCCCTTCGTGGCGGCGGACGATCCCGGTGAGCGCGGCCTCGACCGCTGACGGCTCCAACGGTCCCCGCAGCCGGTACGCCCATGACTCCCGGTAACGCGAACCTCCTTGACTGACCCGGTCGTTGAGCCAAATGGAGGTCTGCTCGAAGGACATTGGATAACTGGTCATGGCACTCCGATCGAGGTTCGGCCCTCACGGGCCAGGAGGAGCTGGACCTGTTCGACGTGGTCGTCGAACCGCGGATGAGCGAAGATCGTCCGGAGCCGGAAGACGACACCGGCCTCCCGGTGGAGCGTGGCGGCCAGCCGCGCGGCGAGCAGTGAGTCCCCGCCCAGGGCGAAGAAGTCGCTGTTCCCGTCGATCTCAGTGGCGCCGAGCACCTCCCGCCACACGCGCCGGAGTAGCTGAACCAGGTCGTCGGGGCCCGGAGCCACCGCGTCCGCGGGGCGGGCGGCGGCCAGATCCCGCAGGGCCGGCATGTCGATCTTGCCGCCCGGGGTCAGCGGGAACTTGGGCAGCACGAGCAGCTCGCCGGGAATCATCGTCGCGGGCAGGACCGTACGCAGGTCGCGCAACAACCGGCCCGTGTCGACGGGCCCGTTCGTGGTCAGGCAGCCGACCAGCCGCTCGCCCGCCCGCAGCACCCGGACGTCGGTCACCGAGGCTGCCATGGCCAGGTTGGCGGCGATCTCACCGGGGTCGATCCGCACCCCGTTGACCTTGAGCCGGTCGTCGGACCGGCCGAGGAAGTAAAGGAGCCCGCCCTGCTCGCGGACCCGGTCGCCCGTGCGGTACCAGCGCTCGGCGCCATCCCGGACGAACCGTGTGTCGCCGTCCGCGTCCAGGTAGCCCAGCGCGATGCCCGCACCACCGAGCAGCAGCTCGCCCGGGGTGCCGGGCGACACGGGCAGGCCGTCGTCACCGACCACGGCCGTGGTGACGCCGGGCAGGGCGGTGCCGATCGGCACCCGCGCGCCCTCGAGGAGTTGCGGGCGCACCGTGCACGCCACCGAGGTGATGGTGGCCTCCGACACTCCGTATGCGTTGAGCAGCCGGGGCCGGCCCGGCTCAGCGCACCACAGATGGACTGCGGCGACGGGCACTTCCTCGCTGCCGGTCACCACCAGGCGCAGCGTCCCGATACCGGCGCCGGTGCGGGACAGATGAGCGGCCCAGCCGCTGAAGTACGAGGCGGGCAGGTTGACGACGGTGAGGCGTCGCTCGGTCACCAACGCGGTGAACCGGTCAAAGCCGGTCCGGCCGAGGCCGTCCGGCAACAGGTCGACGCAGGCTCCGGCGCAGAGGGTGGGCCAGATCTCCTCGGCGGCCACGTCGAAGTCGATCGCGGCAGCCTGCAACACCCGGTCTCGCGGCTGGAGTTCGAACAGGTCGCGGACCGTCTGGGCATGCCAGCCGAGCGAGGCACGGCCGACCAGGACGCCCTTGGGGCGGCCGGTGCTGCCGGAGGTGTGGATCACATAGGCAGGCCGGTCCGGCGCAGCGGCCGCCCGGGACCGGTCGGGAGCAGGCGGGTGTGCGGCGGCCTCCCGGTGGTCCACCACCACGAGGGGGGTGTCTGCGCATCTCTCCGCATCCTCTGGAAGGTCCGAGCGCGTGGCGTCGGCGAACACGTATCGGTCCTCCGCGAGGACCACACGCGGCGCGGTCTGCCGGATGACGCGGGCCAGCCGGGCAGGCGGCGGTTGTTCGGCCACCGCCAGGTAGGCGGCGTCGGCGAGCAGGACGCCGAGCAGCGCGGCCACCAGGTGCGGACGGCGCCGTCCCTGAACCACCACCACGTCGCCCGCGGCCGCACCGCGCTCGCGCAGCAGCCCTTCGACCCGGCGGGCCCGCTCCAGCAGGCGGGCGTAACTCCACGTTTCGGCGCCGTCGGTGACGGCCGGGCGGTCCGGGTGGCGGCGCGCCGAGGCGAGGATCAAGTCCACGACATCCACGGGCTGCGGTATCGAACGGTCCATCCTTGGGGGACTCCGATTCACCAGATCAGTGGGAGAGGGCAGCCGGTTCGCCGGAGCGGGTGCGCAGGGCCCAGGCCAGGGCGGGCGCGCAGAACGTCGTCACGCCGAGGAACCCCAGGCCGAGCAGCAGCCAACCGGCGGCGCCGTAGTGCGAGACGAGGAGGGTGACCGCGGCCGGGCCCAGCACCAGGTTGACGGAGCTGCCCAGCGCGAACAGTCCACCCCAGGTGCCCTGCGCTCGGGCTGGCGCGAGGTCGAAGCGCAGTTTCCAACCGGCCGCCGAGCTCCACAGTTCGGCCAGCGACAGCAGCAGGACAGCCGCTACCAGGGCGGCTGTGCCGGACAGCGCACCGCCCGTGCCGCTCACGGCCACGGCCGCGCAGGAGCCGGCCGCCGCCGCACCGGAGAGGACCAGCAGGCGCCGGGTCCCTGTGAAGCTCTCCGCGCCCCGGCTCAACCGCACCTGGAGGCCCACCACCAGGACGGCGTTGAGGCCGTACAGCCAGGCTCCCAGTCCCTTGGGCAGGCCGGCGTGCGCCACGACCCACAGAGGGATGCCGACCCGCAGCACGATGTCGCCGACCGCGAGCAGGCCGTACAGCAGAGAGAGCGCGAGGTAGGGCAGGTCGCGCAGGGCTTGCCGGAGCCTGACCGTGTCCTCCCGTACGGCCGGTCCGCACGACCGGTCCGGCAGGCCCACGCAGCAGGCGGTGGCCGCCGCCTCGGCCAGCGCGCTGCCCAGGATCAGCCCCAGGTAGCCCGGAGCACTGTCCAGGGACAGCGCCAGGCCGCACCCCAGGGCGCCCGCGATGACGCCGATGTTGAAGACGCTGCGCAGCCGGGCGGAGGAGTTGACCCGGGCGGCCGAGTCGACCAGGTCGGCGACCAACGCCTCCCGGCAGATCCAGCCGCCCTGCACGCAGATGCCCAGCAGTGCAGCCAGCACCAGGAACGTCCACAGGCTGTGCACCTCGGTGGCCGCCACCAGCAACAACACCTGGGCACAGCCAAGTCCGACGGTGGCCCGGCGGGCACCGATCCGGTCGCAGAGCCGTCCGATGGACAGCGACAGCGGCAGCCAGACCAGGCCGGCCACAGTGAGACCGGTGCCGACCTGGGTGACCGGCAGGCCGACCTGGCGGGTGAAGTAGACGGCACTGCCCGACGCGTACAGTCCGAATCCGACGCTGCCCAGCAGATGGGCCGCCACGAGCCGGCGCAGCGTGCCGGGTCCGGTCACCCGACCTCCACCTGCGCCGGACCGGTCTCGCGCGAGGGCCGCAGCCCCGGTGCGGTGCGGGCCAGCGCGGCACCGGCGAGCTGGGAGGTCACCAGCGAGACCAGGACCAGCACCACGAAGAACGTCTCGTTGATGAGCTGCGCCCGGTAGGTCACCCCGGCCAGCACCACGCCCACCGTGCCGCGCGCGTTCAGCGCAACCGCCAGCGAACCCGCGACCACCCGGCTCTCGCCGGCCAGCAGAGCCGCGCCCCAGATGCTGAGGGCCTTGGCGCCGCAGGCGACCACCAGGAACCACAGGAAGAACCAGGGGTCGAAGCTGTGCGCCAGGTCGAGCCGGACCCCGACCAGAGCGAAGAAGACGGGCACGAAGAAGGCCATCGAGAACTGCCGGATGGCGCCCCACACCTGCGCACCGCGCGCGTCGGCCGCCGCCTCACCCGTCGTCAGGTCACCACGCACCACGCACATGCCGGCCGCCAGCGCCCCGAACACCGCGTTGACGCCGAGCCCCATGCAGCACAGCACCATGAAGCACAGGAAGACCAACCGGAATGCGACCGGGCTCTGGCGGGCGACGGGGTTCCAGCGGTGCTCGGCCAGCCACCGGAACGCGCGCGGGCCCGCGAACAGAGCGAGGGCGAAGAACAGGGCGCTGACGACGGTGTAGTACGCCACCGACGGCACCACGGCTGAGCTGCCCACCGCCGGCCACAAGCCTGCGGAGTCCCCGGAGTGGGCAAGGCCCAGGGCGATGGCGAGGACGATGTAGAGGATGACGTCCTCGATCACCGCCACCGCGAGCACGATCCGGCCGAAGGACGCGTCCAGGATGCCCAGGTCCATCATGATGCGGGAGATCACCGGGATGGCCGCCACCGCCATCGCCAGGCCCACCACCAGCACAGTGGTCACCGTGGTGCCGGCCTGGCCCGTGAAACGCGCGGGATGCAGCCCGGCGATCACCGCACCGATCGCGAAGGGCACCAGCAGACCGGCCGCCCCGACGAGCACGCTGGTGCGCCGCTCCCGGCCACCGACCCGCATGCGCAGTTCGGCGCCGGCCAGGAACATCAGGAGCAGCTGGCCCAACTGGTAGATCGCGTCCAACGCGGACGACACCGGCCCGGACCGGGGGAACAGCCACTTCTCCGCACCGGGTGCGAACAGGCCCAGCAGGGAGGGGCCGAGCAGGATGCCGCCCACGATCTCACCGATCACGGGCGGCTGCTTCAGCCGGACGAAGAGGTGGCCGCAGCTGTGCGCCGCTATGCAGACGAGGGCCAGTGCCATGAGCAGGCGGGCCGTTTCGACAACGGTCATCGGATCAGTTCCATTCGTGTTTGGTTGCCTGCCAGCCGTCTTCGTCGGCCCCTCGGCGCCAGTACCCGGAGATCGACGTCCGGGCGCGGTCCAAGCCGCGTTCACCCAGCAGATGGCCGCGCAGTGTCTTGACGAAGTTCGCCTCGCCGTGGACGAAGGCCTGTACGGTGCCCGGCCCGAACTCGGCGGCGATCACCGCCGCGGTGAGCCGCTCGCCCACCGGTGCGTCGCCCCGGTGCAGCCAGACGATGTCCGCCGCCGCCCGGGTCTTGATGTCCACTTCCTCGGCCGCGTCGGCCACTTCCACGAAGGCGGTGCCACGGGCCTCGGCGGGCATCGCCTCCAGGGCCGCGGCGATCGCCGGCAGCGCGCTCTCGTCACCGGCCAGCAGGTGCCAGTCCGCGTCGGGCGCGGGGGCATAGCCGCCTCCGGGGCCGCTGAAGTGGAGCAGGTCTCCCAGGCGGGCGCCGGCCGCCCACGGGCCGGCCACGCCCTCGGCGCCGTGATGGACGAAGTCCACACTCAGTTCGCGAGCGGGCGCGTCCCAGTGCCGAACCGTGTACGTGCGGGTCACCGGCCACTGCTGGCGTGGCAGCGTGGCGCGTGCCGCCGCCGGGTCGAACGGCTGCGGGTAGACGACCCCGGGACGCGGGAAGTGCAGCTTGATGTAGTGGTCGGTGCATCCTCGTACCGAGAAGTCCGCCAGGCCTTCGCCGCCGAGGACCACGCGGATCATGTGCGGGCTGATCCACTCGGTACGCAGCACGCGTCCGCGGTGCAGGCTGCCCTGCCTGGAGTTCCTGGGTCGATCTGTCATGGTGAGGTTCGCTTCCGTTCCGCGCGGGCGAGGTAGCCGAACGCTTCGGGGTCGGGCAGTTCCAGGCCGGGCAGGGCGCAGCACCAGCCTTGACGGCCAAGGGCCAGCGCCAGCGCCTGTGCCGAGCGCACGTCGACGGTGAGCGTGACCGTGCCGGCCGTGCCCTGCGCGTCGTGCTCGATCTGCAGGTCTTCGACGTTCACTCCGGCCGCTCCGACCTCGGCCAGCAGCCGGCCCAGGGTGCCGGGTTCGTCGCCCACCACAACGTCGAGCCCGGCGGTGACCACGGGAGCGGTGTGCGGCTTCGCGGGCACCTGCCGGTACCCCGTCCTACCCCGCTCCAGCAGCTCGTTCAGCTGGGCCAGGGAGTCATCGCGGCGGCCCTCGGAGCCGAGTGCGCGCAGGGCTCGCAGTGTGACGCTCAGGTCGACCAGGAGGCCCTCCAGCACCTCGGCCACGGCCGGTGCGTTGGCCGAGAGGATGTCCGACCACAGCAGTGCGTCGCCGCCGGCAATCCGCACCATGTCGCGCAGGCCCTGGCCGGCCAGGCCCGTCACGGACCCTTCGACTGCGGGCAGTTGGGCCGCCATCAGGGACGACAGCAGGTGCGGGGCGTGCGAGACCAGGGCCACGGCCTCGTCGTGGGCCCTCGCCGTCATGGTCACCGGGACGGCACCACACAGCGCGACCAGCTCGTGTGCCAGCCCGGACGTCTCTTCCGTCGTGCGGGCGTCCGGGGTCAGCACCCAGGAGCAGCCTCGGAACAGGTCGGCGCGCGCGGCGCAGGGCCCCGAGCGCTCACGGCCGGCCATGGGGTGTCCGCCCACGTACCGGGCGGTGTCGCAGTCCAGCCGGAGCGCGTCACCGAGCGGGAGGCGCTTGACGCTGGCCACGTCGGTGTAGGCGCGGGCCACGCCGTCCGCCTGGGCCCGGGCCAGCACCGCGCCGACCTGGGCCGGCGGCACCGCGATCACGGCGAGGTCCACCGGAGTGCCGGGCCGGTCCAGGCTGCCGGCGCCCAGCGCGGACGCCGTCCGGGCAGCGCCGGGATCGGTGTCGCTGAGGTAGACCCGGACTCCGGCGTCCAGCAGGGCCAGTGCCACCGAGGTACCGATCAGGCCGGTGCCGATCACCAGGGCCGTACGCAACAGCCCGCGGCCCGCGACGACGCCCGCCGGGTGGTTGTCGAGAGCGGTCGTCGCGGTCACCGCTCCCCGCCCTCGGCCGTGTGCAGACGCACCGGCAGGCTGCTGTAGCCCTGGAGGAACGTCGAGTAGACCGGCTTGGGCGCACCGAGCGACTCGATCGAGTCGACACGGCGCAGCAGCGCCTCCAGGACCGCTGTCAACTCCGCCCGACCCAGGTAGGAGCCCAGACAGAAGTGCGGGCCGAAGCCGAAGGTGAGGTGCCGGTTGGGGGTGCGGGCCAGGTCGAAGCGGTAGGGGTCGGTGAAGACGGATTCGTCGCGGTTGGCGGAGACGTTCCAGGCGGTGACGGTCTCCCCGGCCTTGACGGTCCGGCCGCCGATCCGCACGTCGGTCACCGCCGTACGGCCCACATGCAGGGCGGGGCTGGTCCAGCGCAGGATCTCCTCGACCGCGGTGGCGAGTTCCACCCGGCCCTCCTTCAGCGCGGCCCACTGGTCGGGGTGTCGGAGGAGGTTCCACACCGTCCCGGTGGCGGCCAGCCGACTGGTCTCGTCGCCGGCCAGCACCAGGCCGTAGCAGTTGAGAACCAGTTCCTCCTCGGTGAGAGGTGCGCCGTCGACCTCGACGGTGGCGAGCGTGGTGATCAGGTCGTCCCCCGGGGACGAGCGGCGGTGTGCAGCGAGTTCGGCGAAGTAGAGCAGGATCTCGTTGCGGGCCAGCCAGGCGTCCTCGGCGGACTGCCCGGCCTCGTCGGAGCTGAGGGCCTGCTTGCTGAGCAGCAGCAGTTCAGCCTGGTCGCCGTCGGGCACGCCCAGCAGGTCGCAGATCGTGCCCATCGGCACGTGGTCGGACACCTCGACGGCGAAGTCGCAGTCACCCTTGGCCACCGCGGCCGCCATCCGCTCATCGGCGCGTGACCGCACCTTCTCCACCACACCCCGCAGCACCCGGGGCGAGAAGGCCTTCAGCAGGGTGGTGCGCAACGCCGTGTGCCGAGGAGCGTCCATCACCGCGAGCAGCCGGCCACCCGCCGGGTCGCCGCCGCTGAGCAGCGAGGTGAGCATGTTGCCGTGCCGGGAGACGAACCGCTCCGCGTCCTTCATCACGGCCATGACGTCGTCGTAGCGGCTGAGCACCCAGAAGGCGGGGGCGGAGTCGGTGGCCCGGTGCCGGGCGACCGGACGCTCGGCCCGCAGCCGCTGCCAGAACTCGTCGAGGTCCGGGCCGACGAAGGTGGCCGGATCGGTCAGGTCGCGGCCGGTCTCGTCCTCGAACCCGGTATCGACGATGGTTGCAGGTGTGGACATGCTGCTGACTCCTCAGACGGTCGGCGCGAGGTGGCGGGCGGCGATCGGCCCGATCCGCTCCAGGGCGGCGGGGGTCATCAGGCGCAGATGCTCGGCCTCGACCTGAATCCGGGTGATCGTCCCGCCGGTGTACGGGCGCCACACGTCGGCCAGTCCGCTCGAACGCCCGGCCGCGTCCGTGGCCTCGAAGAAGAGCAGGTCTCCGTCGAAGTGCTCGGGCCGGCCCGCGTCACTGATCCTGATGTTGTTGGTGGTCGTGGCGGTGATCGCCTCGACCGTGCGGGCGCCGATCCCGGCCAACGGGCTGTCGGCGTCCCGCAGGATCTGCCGCACCCGTTCCGCGGGGATCGGCCCTGTGCCCGGCTCGGTGTCGAAGGTCGGCAGCCCGTCGAAGGCCAGCTTGAGCGTGTCGCGCTGGCTCGGCGATCGAGGTGCGCTGCGCGCGCCCCCGTGGCTCGAGTCCAGCACGGCCAGCAGCGACACCCGCTCGCCCGCCCGGCGCAGCCGGGCAGCCATCATGTGCGCGACGTTGCCGCCGAAGGACCAGCCCAGCAGCCGGTAGGGGCCTTCGGGCTGGATCCGGCGGATCTGCGCCAGGTAGTCCTCGACCAACTCGGCCATGTCGGCCGCGACCGGCTCACGGCCTGTCAGGCCGCGTGCCTGAAGCCCGTAGACCGGTATGTCCTTGGGCAGGTGGCGCAGCAGGCCCACGTAGCACCACGCCATGCCCCCGCCGGGGTGGATGCAGAAGAGCGGGGCGCCGCTGCCCTGGGCGCGCAGCTTCAGCAGGGGGCGCAGCCCCTCGGTGCCGGCGTCGGATTTCTCGTCGGTGCCCACGGCGGCGGACAGTGCGGCCACCGTGCGCCGGTCCAGCAAGTCACGCATGGACAGCCGGACGCCGAGTTCGGAACGGATACGGCTGATCAGACGGGTCGCGGCCAGAGAACTGCCGCCGAGGTCGAAGAAGTCGTCGTGAATGCCCACCCGATACACACCCAGGGCCGCGGCGAAGAGTCCGGCCAGCTGCTCCTCACGAGCGTCGCGCGGTGCGGGACCGCCTGCGCCACCGGTCCTCTCCGGTTCGGGCAGCGCCCGGTAGTCCACCTTGCCGTTGGGCGTCAGCGGCAGCGCGGGCAGACGCACGAAGGAGGAAGGCACCATGTAGTCGGGCAGCGTCTCGCCCAGGCGCCGGACGAGTTCGGCGTCGTCGGGCACGCCGCCGCGCGGCCCGGGGACCAGATAGGCCACCAGGTTCCGGTCGTTGGTGTCCTCACCGTGGCTGATCACCACCACCTGGGCGGCGCCGGACACCCGGGCCAGCGCGGTCTCGATCTCGCCGAGTTCGACCCGGAAGCCCCTCACCTTGACCTGATTGCCGACCCGGCCGAGGAACTCCAGTTCGCCCTGGGCGTTGCGGCGGCCCAGGTCACCGGTCCTGTACATCCGACTGCCGGGAGCGCCGAACGGGTCCGCCGCGAACCGCTGGGACGTCAGCGCGGCCTGGCCGAGGTAGCCACGCGCGACACCCGGCCCCGCGAGATAGATCTCGCCCGCCTCCCCGCTCTCCACCGGTGCCAGCTTCTCGTCGAGGACGTGGACGCTCATGCCGTCCAGGGGGCGGCCTAGCGGCACGTCGCCACGTGGCGGTTCGGACATGGGGTGGTGCGTGGCGAAGAGGGTGGTCTCGGTGGGCCCGTACATGGCACGCACCACCGTGTCCGGGCAGGTCTCGAGCACGCGGGCCACTGCCGCCGGGGAGACCACGTCGCCGCCGGTCATCACCTCCCGCACGGTCGCGAAGCACTCCGGTGCCGCCTCGGCGACCACCCGGAACAGACCGGCGGTCAGGTGCAGTCCGGTGATCCGGTGCGTGGTGATCAGCGAGCGCAGGGTGTCGACGTCCACCTCCGGCGGTGCCAGCACTAGGTGTCCGCCGCGCAGCAGCGGGACCCAGAGTTCGTAGGTGGAGACGTCGAAGGCGTGCGGCGCGAGCATCAGCACCCGCTCGTGGCGTCCGCCCGTCCACAGGCCGTCGTCGACCAGGTCCAGCACGTCCCGGTGGGTGACCGCGACGCCCTTGGGGTTGCCGGTGGAGCCGGAGGTGAAGATGACGTACGCGAGCCGGCCGTCGGTGCAGGGGACCTGCGGCTCCACGGCCCGCGCTGCGTCCTCGGGTACGGCGGTCGCCTCGGCCGCGTCCAGGACGGCGAGGCCGCGGGTGTCGAGCTCGCGCACGGCCCGGTCGGCCAGCAGGACGCGGGCGCCGGCCTCGTCGAGCACCGTGCGGTGGCGTGCGGCGGGGTCGGCACCGTGCAGGGGCAGATAGCAGGCGCCGGCCTTGAGCACGCCCAGGACCGACACCACCAGCTCGGCGGAGCGCTCCATCAGCAGGGCCACCGGCTCCTCCGGGCGGACCCGGAGGGCAAGGAGCCGTTGCGCCAGGCTGCTCGCCCGGCGCTCCACTTCGGCATAGGTCAAGCGTTGCTTGCCGCAAGTGAGGGCGATCGCGTCCGGGGTCCGGCGCGCCTGTTCGGCGAAGCGCTGGTGGACCGTCGCCTGTGGGTTGGGCACCTGAGCCATCGCTAACTTCACTCCTGCTGGTTGTCTTTGGGTATGGGTCAGGTCCCGGCGCCCACCGGGGCGGCGACCTCACGCAGGAAGGCGGCGAGTCGGCGCACCCCCTGATCGATCTGTTCGGGGTCGAGGTAGCTGCACGACAGGCGCAGCTCCCGCTCCCCGGCGTCGCTGAGGTAGAACTGCGCCATCGGCGTCCACAGCACCCCGAACCTGGCCGCCGAGCGCTCCAGCAACGCCTCGTCGACCGGGACCGGCAACTGCATCCGCACGAAGAACCCGCCCTCCGGACGGTTCCACCGCACGTCGGGCAAGGGCGGCACATGCCGGTCCAGCGCCTGAAGCAGCAGACCGAGATTGCGCCGGTACAGCGTGCTGCGACGACGGCCGAGGGCGGCGAGCGAGCCGCCCTGCTCCAGCAGCATGCCTCCGATCACCGCCTGGCACAGAGGCGACGTGTTGACGGTGACCATGCTCTTCAGCGCCGCCAAGTCGTCGGACAGCAACCGGACGGCACCGTCGGCGCCGGTCACTTGTTGGTCGGCGATGGCATAGCCGACCCTCGCCCCAGGGAGGCAGAGCTTGGCGAACGTGCCGATCTGGACGACCCGTTCGCCGCCCGGCATCGCCTTCAGCGAGGGGAGTTCGGTGCCCGGCGCCGCCGTGAAGGAGTACGCGTTGTCCTCGATGAGCATCAGCTCGGACCGGTCCGCCGCCGCGAGCAGCGCGCGGCGTGCGGCCAGGTCCATCACGGTGCCTGACGGGTTGGCGTGGTCGGGAGCAACATACATCGCCCGGATCCGCCGGCCCTGCGCGGCGAGCCGGGCCCGGGTCTCCCCCAGGGCGTCCAGGTCGGGCCCGTCGGCGCGTTCGGGGACGGCGACGACCTCGATGTCCAGCAGCCGTGCGGCGCCGAGGATGCCGACGAAGCACGGCTCGACCACCGCGAGTACGTCGGAGCGGTCACGGAAGAGCGCGCGCAGGGTGAGCAGCATGGCCTCCTGCGCCCCGACCGTGATCACCACCGCGCGGTCGGGCACGTCGATACCGTGGTCGGCGCGTACCGCCTCGGCCACCAGGTCGTTGATCAGCCCGCGGGCCGGCCCGTACTCGTAGAGCAGCCTGCGTACCCGGTGCGTGTCGAAGCCCCGGCCGGCATGCAGGTGTTCACCGAACAGCTCGACGTAGCGGGAGAGGTCGGTGTCCATCAGATGGGCCAGGTGCGGGGCGCCCGGTGCGAAGGAGATCGCCTCGGGGAAGCGCGTCATCACTTCGTTGAGGAAGCCGATCGAGCTGAGGACGGGGTCGGTCAGCGAGGCGTGCAGTTGATCCTGGCCGAGGAGGGTCACGGGGCGTGCTCCCCGTCCGCCGACTGCCGCACAGAGGGTGCGGAGAACCGGTCGACCTTGGCCATGACGTCCGCCGCGTACAGTCGGCGGGCCTGCACCAGAGCGAACTCGGCCAGGTAGCGGCGCAGTCCGTCCCGGGACTCGTCGGCCAGGTTGAGCATCATCCGGTTGGCGACCACCGCCGGGGCGGCCAGTTCCCGCGTGGCCTTCTCGACGGCGGCGTCCATCGCCTCGGGCGCGACCACCTCGTCGCAGACCAGCGTGGCCTCCGGGTCGGTGGCCCGGATCCGCCGTCCGCCGAGGATCACCCGGCGCGCCAGCCGGGCGCCGGTCATGCGGGACAGCCGGAAGTTGCCGAGCCCGGGAACGATGCCCTCCTGCGCCGCGGGCAGGCTGAGGAAGGCGTCGTCCGCGGCTATCACGTGGTCGAAGACGAGGAGCAGCTGCATTCCGCCGCCGATGGCGAACGAGTCGACCGCGGCCAGCCAGGGCTTGTGCAGGGTGCGCTGCGGATAGGCGTCGGGCGCCGCGTCGACCAGCACACCGTGCATCAGCTTGTTGATGTAGCCGAGTTCGCGGCGCAGCAGGAAGTCCACGAAGGAGATCCGGCCGGCGTGCAGGTCCTTGAGGTTGATGCCGGCGCAGAAGACCCGGCGCCCCACGTAGCGCGGGTGGGTCATCACTCCACCGCGCACCACGCCGACGCTGATCTGATCGTCGAGCAGCACGAGGTCGACGGCGGTCTCCAGGTCGTCGATCAGCCGGTTGTCCTCGGCGTTCAGGCAGTGCTGGTTGTTGACCGTCAGGTGCGCCACGTCGTCGCGCCGTTCGACCAGCACCGAGCCGAGGTCGACGCGCCCCTCGGCGCGGAAGTCGCTCAGCAGGTCGAGGGCTCGAGGGGTGGGCGCCAGCATGCTGTCGATGAGGTGCTCGCCGACCGAAGGATCGGCGAGCAGGGCGCGGAAGAAGATCCCCTGGTCGATCTCGCGCCCTTCCTTGTCCGCCTGCGCCCGGGTGGCTTCCTCGGCCATCTGGGCGTCGGTGGGCACCAGTCCGGGGAACCGCTCGGCCGCGGCCCGGGCCAGCCCCGCCAGCCGCAGGGGCTTGCGGCGCCGATCGGTGAGCGCGTCGTAGACCGCCGGGGCGTGCCGGTACAGGAAGGCCGTACGCGCCCGGCGGCAGGAGTCGACGAGGGACGCGGCGAGCTGTCGCCGGTCTTCGTCGCGCAGCCCGGGTCGGGGCAGCCCGGCCAGTTCCTCCTCGGCCCGACCGACATGCTCTGCCAGGGTCAGGGCGTCGTCCTCCAGGACCCCGCACAGCGCCGGGCCTGGCGCGTTCACCATGGTCACCGGCATCGTCAGTCCTCCCGGAAGGCCTGGCCGCGGCGACGGATCACCCGGTCGCAGGCGGCCAGGTGGGGGCCTATCGCCTCCTCGAAGGTGGTGGTCGTCGCCTCCAGCAGCAGTCGTCGGCGCACCGCAAACTCGGGCCCACGCGCCGGGGCGAGTTCGGCCAGGGCGGCCCACGGCCGGTCCGGGTCGCTGGTGATCTCGTCGGCCAGGCCCGCGGCGTGGGCCTCGGTCGCGTCCACCGAGGCAACCAGCAGCACACGCCTGGCACGGGCGACGCCGAGCTGGTGGGCGAGGCGGTACAGGGTCATGCCCGGCCAGGGCAGCCCGTCACGGTCGCGCAGGACCAGCCGCAGGCGGGTCCCGGCGATTCGGTGGTCGGCGGCGAGGAAGACATCCACCAGCGGACCGGTGAGGGTGCCGTCGGCGACCGTCATGGTCAGCGCGCCGAGCCGCTCGATCCGGCGTACCGCCCGCTCCCACCGGTTGACCTGGTGGACCACCAGGTCGGCGGGCCAGCCGTCGTCGGTGCCGGCGGTCAGCCGCAGGATGAGCGCGCCGTGCTCCGACCCGTCCTCGGCACGGTCGCAGGCCCCGTTGACCAATTCGGTCAGCTCCGCGAGCGAGGCGCTCGCGTCCAGTTCGACCACCACGGTGCCCGGGGTGAGGTCCGGGGCCGTGTTCTCCAGGTTCTCCAGCGTCTGCGCGCTCATTGTCTTCCCTACCACTGCACTAGAGCCGTCTCGATGGTGGAACCGGGGCCCATGGTCATCAGGACCCCGTACTCGCCGGCCTGCGCCAGTTCCTCTTCGAGGAGTCGCTGGTAGGAGAACAGGAACGAACCGCTCGACAGGTTCCCGTAGTCCCGCAGCACGCCGGTGGTGTGACGCACGTCGTGGGCGGTCAGCCCGAGGTTGACCCGCACGGAGTCGATGACCTTCTTGCCGCCGGAGTGGACCAGCCAGTGGCTGATGTCCGAGCGCCTGAGGCCGGTGCCGGCCAGCAGCCGGTCCACCACTTCCTCGGCGTTGGCTCCGACCACGTAGGGCACGTCCCGGTCCAGGTAGAAGCTGAACTTGCCGTGCTCGTCGTCCCAGTCGTAGCGCATCGCCTCGATGGCCTCGGGCATCATCGTGCTGGCGAACTTCAGCAGGGCCGGGCCCTGGGCGCTGCCCTCGCCCTCCTCGGCGATCACCCCGATGGCGGCGGCGCCGTCTCCGAAGAGGCTGTTGACCACGGAGGTGCGCATGGTGCCGTCGAACACATAGGCCGCCGAGCAGGTCTCCACGCACACCATGACGGCCAGCTCACCGGGATGGGCGTGTGCCCAACCGGACACCGCGGCCAGCGCGTTGAGGCCCGCGTTGCAGCCCATGCCGACCACGTCCAGCCGAGAGGTGGAGGTCGGCAGGCCCAGCTCCTTCAGCAGTCGGGCGGTGAGTCCCGGGGTCAGCAGGCCGGTCGAGGTCACCGCGCACAGGTAGCGGACGTCCGCCACCGTGGCGCCGAGCCGCTTCAGGCAGGTCTCGACCGCCCGGCCGCCCATCTCGATGCCGTTGGCTCGGTGCTTGCCAAGGAGTTCGCCCTGGGTTTCCAGCCGACGGGAGCCATCCGGCTCCAGCGGGGGCAGCAGCAGATGGCGACGCTCGATGCTGCCGCTGAGGAACACCGACCTGATACGCGGGTCCTCGACGTGGTAGACGTCCAGAACCTCCTGTTGGGTGTACGAATCCGGTGGCACATCCGTGCCGACTGAGACGACCTTCGGCAGCACTGCGGTCATTTTCTCTCCAGCAACTGGTTCGGTGGATCAGCACCCACCCAGCGGAGCAGGCGATGGGAAAAGGCGGACCGATGTTGTCGGACTCGCCGGAAGAAAGTCGACTGGCCCCGACGGGGCGGAATTCTCGGGCGGCGGTTCACAACCGCTCAGCGCAACGCCAACTCCAGACCACTATAACCGCGCAGGAAGGTCGAATACATCGGTTTCGGAGCACCGGTGATTTCAATCTCCGTCACGTTTTTGCACAGCGTGGACAGCACGGCCCCGATTTCCGCCCGCCCCAGGAATGCACCGAGACAGAAATGCGGTCCGTTGCCCAGTCCGACATGTTTGTTCGGGGACCGGTCCGGAATGAAGGTGTCAGGATCCGCGAAAACCCTCTCGTCGCGATTGGCCGAGATGTTCCAGGCCGTGACGATGTCCCCGCGCCGGATGCGCCGGCCATGCAGTTCCACGTCCGCGGCGGCGGTTCGGCCCACGTGCTGCACCGGGGTCGTCCAGCGGATCACCTCCTCCACCACGGCACCAGGGTCCACCGCCCCGTCCTTGAGACGGGCCAAGTGGTCGGGCCTGCGGCCGAACTGCTCCATCGCCCCGATCATCGCCAGCCGGCTGGTGTGGTCACCTGCCAGCAGGAAGCCGTAGCAGTTGAGGATGATCTGCTGGTCGGTGAGCGGCTCACCGTCGACCTCGGCGAACGCCATCCGGCTGAGCAGGTCGTCGCATGGATCGTCCCGCTTCTCGTCCAGCATCTGCGAGCAGTAGACCAGCAGTTCGTTGCGGATCACCCAGCGTTCCTCGGGTGTCTGGTCCGTCGAATCCGCGCTCAGCGCGGACCGGCTGAGTTCCAGCAGCCGGGGCCGGTCCTCCTCGGGAAACCCGAGGAGGTCACAGATGACCCAGATCGGGATCTCCTCGGCGACTTCGGAAGCGAAGTCGAAGGAACCGGTGCCGATCCGGTCGGTTATCAGTTTCTCCACACGGGCCGCGAGGCGCTCCACCACGAACTGCCGGATCGCCGGCGTGAACGACTTCATCAGGATGGCGCGCAGCGGCTGGTGGTCCGGGGCATCCGCCATGAAGAGGACCTCACCGGCCGCGGGATCGCCCTGCGGCTTCTGCAGCGACTCCAGCATGTTGCCAGGGGCGGACAGGAAGGTCCGGCTGTCCTTGTACATCGCCATGACGTCGTCGTAGCGCGACAGAACCCAGAATCCGCGGCCCTGCGGGGTGTCCGGGTGGCGGTGGACCGGGTGCTCGTCTCGCAAGCGCCGCCACACGGCGTCCATGTCATGGCTCCAGAAGGTCCGCGGGTCCGACAGGTCGACCCCGGCGAGGTCGATGTCGCCAGATCCGGCGGCGGCCCCCGGCTCGGTGAGCGTCACGTCAACTCCTTCAAGGACTGGGCCACTACGGGGCCGATCACCTCGAGGGCCTGGGGGGTCAGCAGCTCCCGGTGGGTGAACGGCACTGTCCTGCCGTCGATCTCGCCCGTGATCCAGGCCGTCCAGAAGTCGCGAGGGCGCCTGCTCTCGGTGGCGTCGCCCTCCGGCTCGAAGAAGAGCAGATCGCCGTGGAAACGCTGCTGCACGGACTCGTCGCCGAGCTTGAGATTGTTCGCGGTGATCGTGATCAGGTGAGTGATCGTGTCCTCGTCCAGGCCGGCCAGCACACTTCCCTCTTCCGCGAGGATCTCCCGTACGCGAGACAGCGGCAGCTCCCCCTCCCCCGGTTCCTCGGCGAAGGCGTCGATCCCCTCGAAGACCTGGGCGAGCAGCTCGCGTTGGCCGGGTGAGCGGTTCACTGTGGTGTCCTCTCGGCCCGCGTCGAGCAGCGCGAGCAGAGCCACGTCGTGCCCGTCCTGCTGGAGCTGCACCGCGACGGCCTGCGCCACGAGCCCGCCGAAGGACCAGCCGACCAGCGCGTAGGGACCCGAAGGGTGCAGTTCCCGCACGCGCTTCGCGTACGTCTGGGCCATCTCCTCCAGCGTGCGCGGCAGTTCCTCTGTGCCGTCAAGGCCCTGCGCCTGGACCCCGAAGACGGGGTGGCCGCGCGGAATGTGCGTCAGCAGTGCCGAGTAGCACCAGGCCAGGCCGCCGCCCGGGTGGAAGCAGAAGACTGGCGCCTTGCGGCCGGCCCCGCGCAGGGTCAGTACCGGTCCCAGTCCGCTCTCGCTCTCCCCGTCGGCGTCCAGGAGTTCCACGATGCCGGCCACCGTCGGGGCCTCGAGCAGGTACCGGATCGGCAGGTCGAGTCCGAGCACGGTCCGCACCCGGCTGGCCAGCCGGGTGGCGAGCAGCGAATGCCCGCCCTTCTCGAAGAACGAGTCGTCGATGCTCACCGACTCCACCGACAGCACCTCGGCGAACAGCTGGCACAGCACCTCTTCGCGTGGGGTGCGCGGGCCTCGGCCGACCGGATCGGAGTACGCCTCGGGCAGCGGCAGCGCCCGGTAGTCCACCTTGCCGTTGTCGGTCAGCGGCAGCACCTCCAACAGGACGTAGGCGGCCGGGACCATGTACTCGGGCAGTCGGGCGGCCGCCTGCTCCTTGAGCGCCTGCATGTCCAGTTCGCCCTCGGCGACCAGATAGGCCACCAGGCTCTTCTCGTCGCCGGGTTGCGCGCCGGGCCGGGCCACCACGGACACCTGCGCGAGCCCGCCGGCCTCGGCGAGCACATGCTCGATCTCGCGCGGCTCGATGCGGTAGCCGCGAATCTTGACCTGGTCGTCACTGCGTCCGATGAACTCCAGCAGTCCCCCTTCGTTCCAGCGCACCCGGTCGCCGGTGGCGTACATGCGCTCGCCGGGCCCGTCGAAGGGGTTGGCGAGGAACCGCTCGGCGGTCAGCTCCGACCGGCCCAGGTAGCCGCGGGCAAGACCCGCGCCGGCGATGTAGAGCGAGCCCTCCTCCCCGATGCCGACCGGGTTCAGCTTGTCGTCGAGGACATGCAGCCGGGTGTTGTCCAGACCGCGCCCCATCGGCACTCCGCCGGCGTCGAAGGAGACGTCGCGCGCCAGGGCGACCTGGGTCGCGAACAGGGTGGTCTCGGTCGGGCCGTACGTGGCGCGCACCACGGTGTCCGGGCAGGCCCGATGAATGCGCTCGACGGCCGTCGGCGAGATGACGTCACCGCCCGTCATCACCTCCTGCACGCGGGCGAAGCACTCCGGGGCCTCCTCCGCGATCACCCGGAAGAGACCGGCGGTCAGCAGCACTCCGGTGACGCCCTCCTCGGCGATCACGCGGGCGTAGACCTGCACATCCACCTTGCCCGGCGGCGGCAGTACCACCTGCCCGCCGTGCAGCAGCGGCACCCACAGCTCGTAGGTGGAGCCGTCGAAGGCGTAGGGGGCGGCCATCAGCACGCTGGTGTGCCGGGCCGGATCGAACATCCGGTCGTACGCGAACTCGGTGATCTCCCCGTGCGCGATCGCCACACCCTTGGGCTCGCCGGTGGAGCCGGAGGTGAACATCACGTAGGCCAGCTGGGCCGGGTGAACGGGGATTTCGGGCTCGGTTGTCGCATGCCGGAGAATGCGCGGGCAGTCGTCCACGATGATGGAGGGCACGGCCCGCGGCAGGCCCTGCGCGGCCATGGCCCGGTCGGCCAGCAGGACGCGCGCTCCGGCCCGAGCCAGGATCGCCTCCGTGCGCTGGGCCGGGTACCCGTGGTGCA
This sequence comes from Streptomyces sp. NPDC058086, assembly GCF_042885015.1. Classification (NCBI taxonomy): domain Bacteria; kingdom Bacillati; phylum Actinomycetota; class Actinomycetes; order Kitasatosporales; family Streptomycetaceae; genus Streptomyces; species Streptomyces sp. NPDC058086. Next base: position 156,872 of record NZ_JBHVST010000004.1, read on the forward strand.
GCGGCAGGTAGGCCGCACCGGCCTTCAGCACGGCCAGGATGGAGACGATCAGGTCGGGCGTCTTCTCCTGGAGGACCGCCACCAGATCCTCCGGCCCCACGCCGTCCTCGATCAGGTGGTGGGCCAGGCGGTTGGCGTGCTCGTCGAGCTGCCGGTACGTCAATATCTCTCCGCCGACCGAACGGACCGCGACCGCGTGTGGGGTGAGCTGCGCCTGGGCGGCGAATTGGTAGTGCACCGCGCCTCGGACCCAGTCGGCGAGCCGGGTGTCGTTCCAGGCGGCGGGTACCGGTTCCGGCGCCTTGCGGGCAACCATCAGCGATCTCCTAGAGGAAGTGGGAAGAAGGGATGCCCGTCACAGCGTGTTGTCAGTGACCGGCGTGAGCGGGACAGCGTTCCGCGAGACGAGGAACTCGGGCCGGACCGGGTTGCTGGGGGCGTTGCTGACGGCGTTGTAGGTCACCAGCAACATGGCGCGCCGGTCGTCGGAGCGGTTGTTCGAGGAGGAGTGCAGGATGGTCGGGTGGAAGGCGCAGACCGAGCCCGACGGCCCCACGGCGAGGGCGGTGCCGAACTTCTCGGTCAGCTCCTCGGCGACCTCGTCGGGAACGGTGTACTCCAGGTCGGCGGAGACGTGGTTGCGCCAGTCGTGGCTGCGCTCGCGGTCGTCCTCCTGCTCCTCTTCGCCGATCAGGCCGAGCTGGTGGCTGCCCAGCACGACCTTCAGCGGACCGTTGAGCTCGTGGGTGTCGTCGAGGAAGATCGCTATGTTGACGGCCTTGTCGTCGGGCATGCCGTCCTCGTGGTTCCAGAACGCGTAGTCCTGGTGCCACGGCCAGGCGGCGCCCTCCCGCGGCTGCTTCATGTTGACCTTGAACTGGTAGACGTAGACGGGTTCGCCGATCAGTTCCTCGGCCAGGCCCAGCAGCGCGGGCAGCCGGACCAGCCGACCGCAGACCTCGTCGAACTCGTGGCAGCCGTGGAGCGCCCGGACGGTGGACCCGTCCTTCTCGTAGACGACCTCGGGCCGCTGCTGGCGGCTGATGGCCTCCACACTGGTCCGCAGCTTGGCGAGCGCCGCATCGTCGAGCCGGTGCGGCGACTGGTACCAGCCGTCCTGCTCGTAGACCGCCTTGACGTCGGCTGCGGAATCGGTGATCGCTGTCATGGAACTCTCCAGAGATGTCGGTCGGTTGGCTCGGGACACCGGTCAGACCGGGGTGTCCCAGGCGGTGCTCAGTGCTGCGCGGTCGACTTTTCCGTTGGGTGTGCGGGGCAGCGCCGCGACCTGTTCCAGCCTGGTCGGCACCATGTAGGCGGGCAGCGTCTTGCGCAGTGCGGCGCGTACCGCACGGGTCGTCGTTTTCGTGCCCTCGGTGGGGCTGTAGGCGGCCGCGAGCACCAGGCCGTCGGCGGCCGTGAGCGTCAGCGCGCAGGCGGCGGCGACGCCGGGAACAGCGACGAGGGCCTGCTCCACCTCGCCCAGCTCGATACGGAACCCCCGCACCTTGACCTGGTCGTCGATCCGGCCGACGTACCGCAGGAGCCCGTTCCCGCCGGCGGCCACCACGTCACCACTGCGGTAGTGCACCCGGCCGTCCACCTCGACGAACTTGGCCTCGTTCAGTTCGGGCCGTCGCAGATAGCCCTCCACCACCTGCGGACCGGCCAGCAGCAGCTCACCCCGCTCGGCCGGACGGCCGGCCTCATCCACCACCAGAGCCTCGAAGCCCGGCAGCGGAGCGCCCACCACCGACTCCGTACCGGCCAGATCCCGCTCCGTCACCTGGTGGAACGTGGCATGCACGGTGACCTCGGTGATGCCGTACATGTTGATCAGAGCCACCCGCTCCAGCCCCACCCGCTCCGCCCACATCCGCAGCGCCGCCGGAATCAGCCGCTCGCCCGCGAAGACCACGTAGCGGAGGCGGTGCCATCCCTCCAGACGCAGCAGTTCGGGGGAGACAGCGCTGAAGGCGGTGGGGGTCTGGTTGAGGACGGTGATCCCCTCGTCGACGATCAGCCTGGCCGCGGTGGGCGGGTCGATCACGGACCAGCGGTCGGGCACGCACAGCGCGGCGCCGTGCAGCAGCGCACCCCACATCTCCCACACGGAGACGTCGAACGTGACCGCGTGGAACAGCAGCCAGCGATCCTCTTCACCGAAGTCGTACAAGCCCTCGGTCGCGTCGAACAGCGCCCCCACGTTCCGGTGCGAGACCGGAACGCCCTTGGGCACCCCCGTCGTCCCCGACGTGTAGATGATGTACGCCGTACGATCCACCGGATCCACCGGCATCTCGCTCCGCGAGCCCGCGTCCAGCACCCGCACCCGCGCCGACGCCCCCACCGGCACACCCTCACCACCGGCCTCGACGATCGCCATCGGCCGCGCGTCATCCAGAATCAGATCCGCACGCCGCACGGGACCCGAGGGATCCAACGGCACGTACGCCGCACCCGTCCGCAACACCGCCAGCAGCACCACCAGCAGCTCCGGAGACGGATCCAAGCGCAACGCCACCCGAGCGCCCGGCTTCACACCCACGCCCACCAGCACACCGGCGGCCCGCTCCACCGCCGCGTCCAACTCCGCATACGTCAGACGCTCGGAGCCGCTCCACACCGCCGGCCGATCCGGAAACTCGGCAACGACCTTCGCCAAACGCTCATTCAGATCAAGCATGGTCCACTCCCGTGGCGATCCGGTCCGTGATGAGGGCAGCCAGTCGGTCCAGCCCGAGATCGATCTGTTGCACCGTCACCGCACTCACGGAGAGGCGCAGTTGGTGTTCGCCGCCGGCGCCGTCGTAGAAGTGGCTCATCGGCGTCCACAGGACCCCGTAGCTGCGGGCGGAGAGCTCCAGCAGCGCGTCGTCGGCGGTGAAGGGCAGGGTGAGCACCACGAAGAAGCCGCCCGTCGGGGCGTTCCAGCTCACGCCCAGCTCCGCGGCGCCGGGCAGCCGCCGGTCGAGTCCGTCGAGGATCCGTCCCAGGTTGCGGCTGTAGGACTCGCGTTCGCGGACGTTCGCGGCGACGAGGCTCGCGTCGTGCTTGACGAGCTTGCCGCCCACGACGGCCTGGGCGATCGGCGAGGTGTTCACCGTGAGCATGCTCTTGATCTTCGAGAGCTGGTCGGCGAGGAGCCCGACCCGGCCCTGGGTGTCCGCGACCCGCTGATCGGCCACCAGATAGCCCACCCGGGCCCCGGGCAACGCCGTCTTCGCGAAGGAGCCCAGGTAGATCACCCTGCGGTGCTCGTCCAGCGCCTTCAGCGTGGGCACCCGCTGCTGACCCAACCCGTGGAAGATCCCGTACGGGTTGTCCTCCAGCAGCAGCAGGTCCTCCTCCCGCGCCAGCCGCAGCAACCGCAGCCGCATCTCCCGGCTCAGGCTCAGCCCGGACGGGTTGGCGAAGTCGGGCATCACGTAGCAGGCGCGTGGCCGCAGACCGTCCCGGCGGGCCCGGTCGAGCACGGCACGCAGGTCCTCCAGGTCCACCCCTTCGGCACCGCCGGCCACCGGCAGCACCGGCAGGTCGACCAGGCGGGTCGCTCCGGTGAGACCGACGTAGGTCGGCGCCACGGCGAGCAGCACGTCCCGGGGGCCGGCACGCAGCGCGCGCAGCACCAGATACATGGCCTCCTGGCAGCCCACCGTGACGACGATCGCCTCGGGGTCACACTCGATCCCCTCGTCCACGGCCAGGTTGCGCGCCACCAGTTCGTGCACGATGCCCTTGGTGCGCCCGTACTGGAAGAGCATGCGCCGGACCTCGGCCGGGCTCAGCCCGCGCTCGGTCGCCAGGTACCGGGTGTACGCCCGCAGGTGGTCGTGCACCTCCTCGACGTCGAAGAACGACTCGCTGGGCCGTCCGGCGGCGAACGGGATCGCCTCGGGGTACTGCTGGGCGATCTCGTTGAGGAGGTTCATCGAGGACAGCGCCGGGTCCTCCAGCGCGGTGTGCAGGTCGCCGGTGTACAGGTCCGCGGCGGGCAGGTCGGCCATGTCCGGGTCCTTACCCGGCAGGACGGCGGAGCCGGTGATCGCTTCGGTGGTCACGGGTACCTCACTCCAGACGGCGGTACGGGCCGGGGGCCCGGCAGGGCGCGCACCTGGGCGGCCGCACCGACCTCCCGGCAGCCGAGCAGGGTCAGGCCGTCGGCCAGCTCGGTCCGCAGCAGCGACAGCACCTGCTCCACACCGGCCGCGCCGTCCAGGGCGAGGCCCCACAGCACGGGCCGGCCCACCAGGACGCCGGACGCGCCGAGAGCCAGGGCCCGCAGGATGTCGGTACCGCTGCGGATTCCGCTGTCCAGCAGCACCTCGGCGCGGTCACCGACCGCGTCCCGCACGTCCGGGAGCACCGTGACACTCGCCGGTGCCCCGTCGAACTGGCGCCCGCCGTGATTCGACACGACCACCGCGTCCGCGCCACAGGACACGGCCCGGGCCGCGTCCGCGCCGTCCAGCACGCCCTTGACGACGAGCGGGAGCCGGCTCTGCGCCCGCAGCCACTCCAGGTCCTGCCAACTCGCCGACGGATCGAAGGCGGCCCGGGTGTGCTCGGCCACCGCCGAGGCGCCGGCCGTGCGCGCGTGGGCCCGCGTCGGGGCGGGGTCCATGTTGACCGCGCGGACCTGGGAAGGCAGTGCGAAGGCGTTGCGGAGGTCTCGCAGCCGCCGGCCCATGATCGGCACGTCGACGGTGACCATCAGAGCCCGGCAGCCGGCGGTCTCGGCGCGCCGTACCAGGTCGAGCATCCGCCCTCGGTCGGTCAACCAGTACAGCTGGAACCAGGTGTTGGCCCCCGTCTCGGCGATCTCCTCCAGCGTGCGACTGCTGAGCATGCCGACCGTGAACGGAACGTCGGCGGCGCGGGCAGCCCGCGCCGTGGCCGTCTCGCCCTCCGGGTGCACCAGTTCGTGGTACGCCATGGGAGCGATCGCGACCGGCATACCCGCCGGAGTGGACACCAGGCTGGTCGCGGTGACGGCTCCGCTGCCCCGCAGCACCCGAGGCACCAGTGCCACGTCGTCCAGCGCGGCCCGGTTGGCGCGCAGGGTCAGCTCACTGCCGCTGCCGCCCTGGACGAAGTCCCAGACGTCGGGCGGCACGCAGGTGGCCGCGAGCCGCTCCACGTCGTCCAGCCCGACCGGCGGCGCGATCACGGGGGCCATGGTGTCGCTCACCGTCACGTGAGCGTCCCGGAGGTGGCGCGCTGCAACTCGACGGCCTCGTAGAGCGCCTTGATGTTGTTGGAGCCGAAGGTGCGGGCGCCGGAGCGCTCGATGACCTCCATGAAGAGGGTCCGGCGGGGGTGCACCGAGCGGGTGAAGATCTGGAAGAGCTGACCGTCGTGGTCCTCGTCCATCAGCACGTCGTGCTCGCGCAGCTCGTCGACGGAGTGCCGGCGCACCGCGACCCGCCGGGCGAGGAGCTGGTAGTAGGTGTCGGGGGTGTCCAGGAAGCCGACCCCCGCCTCCTTCATCAGCCCCACCGAACGGATGACGTCGTCGGTATTGAAGGCGACGTGCTGCACGCCCGCCCCGCCGTGGTTCTTCAGGAAGGAGTCGATCTGTCCCGGCTGGCGGGTGGTGTCGGGCTCGATCAGGGTGAGCGTGACCGCCCCGGAGGCGCTCTGCACCACCTTGGAGATCATCGCCTGCGTGCCGACCACGATGTCCTCCGCGAAGATCATCGAGAAGCCGAGGACCCGCACGTAGTGGTCGACGGTCGCGTCCAGCGTCCCGGCCTCCAGGCAGCCCGCGAAGTGGTCCACCGCGGTCAGCCGTGGGTCGACCGCGGGCGTGCGCCCGGCCACCGGACTCAGCCCCGAAAGGCCGCCCGGCCCCTCGGCGTTCTCGTCGCGGCGCTGCACGAACGTGTGGTGCACATCGCCGAAGCCGACGATCGTCGCGGACACCGCGCCGTCGCGTCCTTGCGGCTCCGCCACCGGGCGGGCGCCGCGCCGCACCGCGGCGGCGAAGGCGGTGGCCACGTCGGAAACACCCAGCGCGATGTTGCCGACCCCGTCGCCGTGCCGGGCGACGTACACCGAGGCCGGGTGGGTCTCGTCCAGCCCCTCGGTGAGCACGATGCGTATCCGGCCCTGGTCGAGCACCGTCGAGCGGGCGCCGATCCTGGCTGCCTCACCCGCGTTGTCGGCCGTCACCGTGAACCCGTACTGGTCCACCAGCCAGTCGGTGCTCGTCGCCAGGCTGCTGACGTAGAGCTCGACGTGGTCGACGCTCATCGCGTCGAAAGTGCTGTCGTCGTCGGTGGTCATGTCGTCGAAGAAATCTTCCCGTGCCTCAGTCATCCCGGGTACCCCTCGCTGCTCGCGGCGACTGCCTTCGGGTCAGGCGGACTTGTCCATCTGGGCTGCGAGACTGCGCGGACGCAGGTCCGTCCAGTTGGTGGTCACGTAGTCCAGGCACTCCTGCCGGGACGCGGGACCGTGTGCGGTGCTCCACCCGGTGGGGACAGCCGCGAACAGCGGCCACAACGAGTGCTGTCCCTCGTGGTTGACCAGCACCAGGTACTGGGCTTCCGGGTCCTCGAACGGGTTGCTCATGCTCACTCCATTGGTCGGCGCCGGCCCTGCGGCCGAGCGCTCCTCGATCCGTCCTCGCGTGGACGGTGGCTGGTTCAGCGGCATGCCTCGATACCGACCCGTGCCACACCGCGTACCTCGGCGAAAGCAGTCGGCGAGCCGCCGCTCCGGCTCAACTCTGAACACGGGTATTCGCGTCTGATTCACGGCGAGCAGTAAATACAGAGCGAGAAATTCGAAGAAGTCGGTGAAACCGATGCTATTTCCCCGAAAATGGCACTGTCAACGCTTCTAGACTGGCACCGAAAAAATGCCTGACCGGCATTTACGGGCAGCCCGGAATTCCAGCCGTACCTCCTGCGCGACTGGAATACCGAAGTCGTATTTCCGGTAATTTTCTGCTATTCGCTGCGGGACCGCAGCCATTTTTCGAGGACCGGACCGATGGCCCCCAGTGCGGCGCTGCCGGTCATCGCCCCGTGCGTACTGGCGACCGGGTGGACCACCAGCTCGCCCGACACCCAGGGCTGCCAGGCCTCGGGACGGGTCGCGTCGGCCGACTTGTCCTCGGTGGCGGCGAAGAAGAGCACGTCCCCGTCGAAGGGAGCCGGATCCGCCTCGCCCATCAAGGCGTAGTTGTCCACGAACACGTGCAGCACTGCCTCCTGCTGCGCCGGCGTCAGGTCCGCGAGCGGTCCGTCCGGTGCGCCCGGCTCCACCCCCAGTGACCTGGCCAGCTCCGCAGCCGCACGCGGGTCGTCGTAGTCGAACCGCTCGGTCCACGCGTGGGCGGGGTCCGGCGGATAGCTGTCCAGCAGGGTGAGCGAAGCCACCTCGGCGCCCACACGTTCCAGCTCGGTCGCCATGGCCTGGGCGACCACACCGCCGAAGGACCAGCCCAGCAGGTGGTAGGGGCCTTCGGGGCTGACCGTGCGGACCTGCCGGAGGTAGTCCGCCACCAGTTCGGACAGCGAGGCCGGCTTGCCGTCCGGGTCGGTGAGCCCGCGGGCCTGCAGGGCGTAGACCGGCCGTTCCGGGTCCAGGTGGCGCAACAGGCCGGAGTAGACCCAGCCGATGCCCGCGACCGGGTGCACGCAGAACAGTGGTGTGCCGGAACCACCGAACCGCAGAGGAAGCACCGGCGCGAGGGCGCCCGTCATGCCGCCGGAGTTGCCGCTGCCCGTGGCGATCGCCTGCGCCAGGCCTGCGACGGTGGGGGCTTCGAAGAGCTCGCGAATGCTGATCTCCGCTCCGGTCTCCTCGCGGACCCAGGCGATCAGCTGCGCGGCCAGCAGAGAGTGTCCGCCCAGGTCGAAGAAGTCCTCGTCCGGACCGATCTCCTCGTCGTGCAGCAACTCCCGGAACAGCCCGAGCAGCACCTCGTGATACCGGCTTCCGGCGTCCCTGACCAGGGCGGACGGTGACTCGGCCACCGCGAGAACCGGGTCGGGCCGCGCAGCCAGCGCGTCGGCGGCGGGCAGTTCCAGCGCGCTGATCCGCGCCTGCGGATCGGCCGCCACCCGCTTGAGGAGACCGGTCAGCGCCTCCCCGATCGACTCCACCGTCGACCGGTCGAACAACGCGGTCGCGTACTCGACCTGGATGTCCATCCCCAGCGCTTCACCGCGCTCGCCCCGCCGAGCGGTGAACGTGACGTGAGCATCGAACTTGGACTGCTTCAGCTCCACCCCGTCCAGCACACCGGCCAACGGAGCAAACTCCACCACGCCACCGTCCGCGCCTTCCTCCAAGAAGCTGTACATCACCTGGAACACGGGATTCCGCGCGAGATTACGCCGCGGGTTGACGGCTTCCACGACCTGCTCGAACGGCACGTCCTGGTGCGAGAAGGCCGACAGATCGGTGGTCCGCACCCGGTCCAGCAGCTCCTCGAACGTGGGATCACCCGATACATCCGTCCGCAGCACCACCGTGTTCACGAAGAACCCGACCAGATCGTCCAACGCCTCGTCCGAACGACCCGCCACCGGCGTGCCCAGCACGATGTCCGTACCACCGCCGATCCTGCTCAGCAGCGCCACCGTCACCGCCTGAGCGACCATGAACAGGGTGCTGCCCGAACGCCGGGCCAACTCCTCGATCCCCAGCTGCACCCCGGCGCCCACCAAGAACGACACCGAGTCACCGGCGAACGACGCCACCGCGGGCCGCGGCCGGTCATACGGCAACGCCAACTCCTCCGGCGCACCCCTCAACGCCTCACGCCAGAACGCCAGCTGCCCCCCACCGACCTGCTCCAACAACTCCTGCTGCCACAACGCATAGTCCGCATACTGAACCGGCAACCGGGACCACTGCGGCACATCACCCACACACCGCGCCCGATACGCAGCACCAAGGTCCCTCAGCAACGGACCCGCCGACCATCCATCGGTAGCAATGTGATGCATCACCAGCAACAGAACATGCGAGACGTCTTCCACCCGGAACAACACCGCACGCACCGGAATCTCAGCACCCAGATCGAAGTTCCAGGCGCCCGCCTCAACAAGCTCCTCCTCCAGACGCCGGGCAGGAACCTCACGCACCTCCAGCGTGGGAGAAACCCCCTCCAGCACGACCTGGACCGGCTCACCACCCTCCTCCCGGAACACCGTCCGCAGACTCTCGTGCCGGCCCACCACATCCGCCAGCGCACCCTCCAGCGCCACCACGTCCAACAGCCCCGAGAACCGCACCACCAACGGCACGTTGTACGTCCCCGACGCACCCTCCACACGCGACAAAAACCACAACCCCCGCTGCGTGGACGACAGCGGAAGCCGCTCCGGCCGCTCACTCGCGAGCAGAGCAGGACGAGCGGGAAGGCTCTGCGCGCTCTCGATCCGGGCGGCCAGACCAGCAACGGTCGGGGCCTCGAACAACTCGCGGAGGGAAACCTCGAGTTCCAGAACAGAACGGACCCGGCTGACGAATTTGGTGGCAAGGAGGGAGTGGCCGCCGAGAGCGAAGAAGTCGTCGTCGATGCTGACCGCGTCGACGCCCAGCAACTGGGAGAAGAGCCCGCACAGGATCTCCTCCAACACCGTGCGCGGCGCACGGCCACCCGCGGACTCACCGAACACCGGCTCCGGCAAAGCACGGTGGTCGACCTTGCCGTTCCGGGTCAGCGGAAGCCGGTCCAGCTCCATGAACACCGCCGGCACCATGTACTCCGCCAGCGACTCCCGCGCGAACGCCCGCGCCCGCTCCACCGAACCCACCACATAGGCCACGATCCGCTTGTCACCCGCAGCGGCCTCACGCACCACCACCGCCACCTGGGACACACCCGGGCAGCCGGACAGCACAGCCTCCACCTCACCCGGCTCCACCCGAAACCCACGGACCTTGACCTGATTGTCGGCACGACCGACGAACTCCAGCGCACCCGCCGAGTTCCACCGCACCACATCACCCGTGCGATACATCCGCTCACCCGCCACACCGAACGGATTCGCCACAAACCGCTCCGCGGTCAACCCAGCCCGCCCCACATACCCACGCGCCAGACCCGAGCCGCCGAAGTACAGCTCGCCGGGTACCCCCACGGGCACGGGCTGGAGCCGGTCGTCGAGAACGTAGACCTGCATGTTGTCCAGCGGGCGCCCGATCGGAACCAGTGAACCGACCTGGTCGGGCGAGCTGAGGGCGTGGTGCATGCCGAAGAGAGTGACCTCGGTGGCGCCGCAGGTCGCCTGGACGACGGTGTCGGGGCAGGCCTCGAGGACGCGTCGTACAGCGGTCGGGGAGATCACGTCTCCACCGGTGAAGACCTCACGCACCCCGGCAAAACACTCCGGAGCCTCCTCCGCGATCACCCGGAACAGACCCGCCGTCACATCCAGACCGGTGATCTGCTCCTCCCGCAACAACCGCGCGACCGTGCCCACCTCCAGATCGCCCGGCGGCGACACCACCACCCGGCCACCCCGCAACAACGGCACCCACAACGCATACGTCGACGGATCGAAAGCAAACGACGCCAGCAACAACACCCGCTCATGCCCCACACGGAACAGACGATCACCCGCCAGCTCCAGCACATCCCGATGCGTGACCCCCACACCCTTGGGCTCACCCGTCGACCCCGACGTGAACATCACATACGCCAACTGCTCCGGCAGCGACACCACACCCGGATCCCCCGCCGGCAACCCACCCGCCAACACATCCTCAACCACCACCACCGAACAACCACCCGGCAGCCCACGCCCCGCCATCACACGATCCGCCACCACCACCGAGGCACCCGCCTCACCAACAATCCACTCCATCCGCTCAACCGGCAGCCCCACATGCAACGGCAGATACACCCCACCCGCCTTCAACACCGCAACAATCGCCACCACCGTGTCCACCGACCGCTCCATCACCAGCGCCACCGGCGACTCCGCACCCACCCCCAAACCGATCAACCGATGAGCCAGCCCATTCGCCCGCTCATCCAACTCCCGATACGACAGCTCCCGACCCGCACACGAAACCGCCACCGCATCCGGCGAACGCCGCACCTGATCCGCGAACCGCTCCTGAACCGACCCCTCGAACACCACCCCCCACGCCGAATCGTTCAACTCCACAACAACCCGACGCCACTCCTCCTCACCCAACACATCCAACGCCGAAACCCGACACCCCGGATCCGCCACCACCCCCGACAACACCCGACCCAACCGCTCCACCAAACCCACCGCGGTCACCCGATCAAACAAATCCACCGCAAACGTCAACTCGACATCGACACCATCCGCGTCGAAGGCGAAGTTGAAGTCCAGGTCGAAGCGGGCGTCGTCCGCTGCGGCCGTCTCGACACGGGCGGCGAGTCCCGGAGCCTCGAACTGGGGCTCTGCTCCTTCGGCCAGCCCCACGCAGACCTGGAAGAGGGGGTTGCGAGCCAGGACACGCGGCGGGTTGACGGCTTCCACGACCTGCTCGAACGGCACGTCCTGATGCGCGAAGGCCGACAGATCGGTGGTCCGCACCCGGCCCAGCAGCTCCTCGAACGTGGGATCACCCGATACATCCGTCCGCAGCACCACCGTGTTCACAAAGAACCCGACCAGATCGTCCAACGCCTCGTCCGAACGACCCGCCACCGCCGTGCCCAGCGGAACATCGACCCCCGCCCCCATCCGATGCAGCAACACGGCAACCGCCGCCTGCAACACCATGAACGGAGTACAACCCAACCGCCGCGCCAGCCCCTCGACCCCCGAACGCAGCTCCCCACCCCACCGCACCGACACCGACTCACCGGCGAACGACGCCACCGCGGGCCGCGGCCGGTCATACGGCAACGCCAACTCCTCCGGCGCACCCCTCAACGCCTCACGCCAGAACGCCAGCTGCCCCCCACCGACTTGCTCCAACAACTCCTGCTGCCACAACGCATAGTCCGCGTACTGAACCGGCAACTCCGCCCACCCCGGCACATCACCCACACACCGCGCCCGATACGCAACACCAAGATCCCTCAGCAACGGACCCGCCGACCATCCATCGGTAGCAATGTGATGCATCACCAGCAACAAAACGTGCGAGGCGTCATCCACCCGGAACAACACCGCACGCACCGGAATCTCAGCAGCGAGGTCGAAAACCCAGGAACCCGCATCGGCAAGCTCCTCCTCCAGCCGAGCCACGGAAACCTCCCGCACCTCGAACCCGGGCCGAGCCCCCTCCAGCACGACCTGGACCGGCTCACCACCCTCCTCCCGGAACACCGTCCGCAGACTCTCGTGCCGGCCCACCACATCCGCCAGCGCACCCTCCAGCGCCACCACGTCCAACAGCCCCGAGAACCGCACCACCAACGGCACGTTGTACGTCCCCGACGCACCCTCCACACGCGACAAGAACCACAACCGCCGCTGCGCAAACGACAAAGGAACGACAGGATTCTCCACGGCTTCTCTCTCAGAGTTATGGGCCGAGCTGTGCCGGCGCAGAGGGTTGCGTTGGCGTAAGGGACGAGGGGTCAGTCGACGGGCCGGGCCCAGCGCAGGCCGTCGGGAGAGCCGATCAGGCCGCCCGCGAAGAGCGGGGCCTCGCTCTCGTACTCGCTGCCGAAGGCCGCCTGGGCCTGTACCTCGACGCTCTGGTCCATGAGGTTGCCGATGACCTCGGACTTGTAGAGCGGGAGGGCGTCGTCGCCGCCGTTCGCGCTGACGATGTTGGCGCCGTTGTCCAGCGCTTCGGCGGCCTTCTGCAGTCTCTCCCGCGTCGCGTCGGCACTGACGAAGGCAGTCTCGCCGGAGGCGACGCCGCCGACCAGGTCGAGGAAGCACTCGAGCTCGGAGTCCGAGGTCCGATTGACCTTCTTCGCGGACCAGTAGTACGAGTCGATGTCGGTGTGGGTCTCGTAGAACGAGACCAGGAACTCGTAGAAGACGTGGTACTCGCGGCGGTAGCGCTTCTCGAACTCCTCGAAGCAGGTCTCCTCGTCGAACTCGCCGGCGAAGACGCTGTTGATCGAGCGGGCGGCGAGCAGCGCGCTGTAAGTGGCCAGGTGGACACCGGAGGAGAACACCGGGTCGATGAAACAGGCCGCGTCCCCGATCAGAACCATGCCGGGCTTCCAGAACCGGGTGTTCAGATACGAGTAGTCCTTGCGGACCCGGACCTCGCCGTACGTGCCCTCGGTGACCCTCTTGACGCCGTCCAGCATCTTGGAGATGCGAGGGGCCTTGGCGATCAGCTTCTCCAGCGCCTGGACCTGGTCGCCCTGGACCGCGGAGGCCCTGTCGCGGCTCACGACCGCGCCGACGCTGGTCAGGTTGTCGGCGAGTGGGATGTACCAGAACCAGCCGTCGCTGAAGGCCTCGCAGAAGATGTTGCCGCTGTTCGGTTCGGGAAGACGCTCGCCGCCCTCGAAGTAGCCGAAGAGGGCGATGTTGCGGAAGAAATCGGAGTAGACGCGCTCGCCGCCGACGTGGTTGTTGATCCGGCTGCGGTTGCCGGAGGCGTCGATGACGTAACGGGCGTGCGCGATGCGCTTGATGCCGTGCTCGTCGGTGTACTCCACGCCCGAGACCCGGTCACCGGTCTCCAGGACCTTGGTGACGGCGCACTCCTCGCGGACGTCCACGCCGAGCTTGGCCGCGTGCTTCAGCAGGATGTCGTCGAACTTCATCCGCTCGACCTGGTAGGCCTTGGAGGTCGGGCCGGCCAGCTTGGGCGAGAGGGCGAAGACGAAAGACCAGGGCTCCGGGCTGCTTCCCCAGCGGAAGGTGCCGCCGGCCTTGGGAGTGAAGCCCTGGGCGTCGATCTCGTCGGAGACACCGAGGAGCCCACAGACCCCGTGGACGGTGGCCGGTAGCAACGACTCGCCGATCTGGTAGCGGGGGAACTTCTCCTTCTCGAGCAACAGCACTCGGTGCCCCTGCTTGACGATCAGTCCGGCGGCCGAGGACCCGCCGGGGCCTCCGCCGACCACTACAACGTCGAAGGTCTCTTCAACGGACGTGCTCACGTCGTCCAACTCCCGTCGTCTGGGCATGCATCGATGCCCCCGGTTGCCGGGGTCACGGGACCGGGGTGCGGTGGGAAGAATGCGGCTTTCCTGGTTGGAGGCCGGATGCGGGCGCTCCCCGGAGTGTTGTGCGTGACGCGAGTTCCGGAGCTGCTCCGCCTGCCCTCTGGCTCGTTCCATCGTGTGGCGTGGCCGATCTATGGTCAAGACTTCTTGTCCATTTGCCGGTCAAGGCGCCTTGACCATTGCCTCGACCATGATCGACGGCTCGTGCGTGAGCCACAAGGGTGACGCGAAGACGCCCAAGAGGTGACCGCAGGTGGCTTGTTGAGCACCGCGCGGGCGAGTGCCGAGAAGCGACGGCCCAGGCGTCGGGATTGCCGGAAGGAGGCGCCCCGCAGCCACAGGGCGCCGGACGGGACGATGCCCTGTCGGCGCCCTGTGGCTGCGGCGTGGTTGCGGCCTACTGGTCGCTCTGCTTCACGCGTTTACGCAGCTGATGACTGAACTGCCCCCAGGTGGAAGCCATGTCCCGGGCGAGGTCGGCCATCGTGCCGGCGCAGTGCGGCGGGATGGAGTCTAAGAAGACCTCCAGCTCCTCCGCCTCCACCACGCGAGCCAGCAGCAGCCGCAGCAGGGCACGGCCGGACTCGGTGAACCGGAGAGAGGGATCGGCTGCCAGCGACTTGACGGCGAGCTTGGCCTGACGCGACGCCACAGAGGTTGACGTCGCCGCTGACGGGACGACCGGCCGGGCCTGACCCCGAGGCTCGGTGCCCGGCTCCCGCTCTCCACCCCCGCCGACCGACTCCTGCGGAGCGGCCTGCTCTTCCATCCGACGCCGCGCCTGGTAGGCAGTGCTCACGGACACGCCGGCGATGGCCGCGATCTCGCGCAGCGTGGCGTCCGGGCGCTGGGCGACCACGTCGGCCACCACCTGGCGCCGGCGGGCCGCGTCCATCGGGTGGGCGCGACCGTCGGCGCCGATGCGGGTGTTCGAGTGAGGAATTTCCTCACTCGAACGATGACGGATGGCGCCCACCGTCTTGGGCGACAGCCCGGTCACAGCGGCGACGGCCCGGTCCGAGAGCCGGGCATGAGTACCCATCAGCCGGGCGGCGGCATGCTTGCGCTCCTGCAGGCTGAGCGGCAGACCATGGGTCACGTTCAACCGGACCGACTGGAGGAAGAGCTCACTCTCGTCGCCGTCGAAGAACGTGACCTCGATGGTCTCTTCGCCGCGGGCGATAGCCGCGTTCAGGCGGTGCATCCCGTCGATCACGCGCAGCGTGGCTCGGTGCACGAGCACTGGCGGCAGGGCGGATTCCGCCTCCGCGAGCAGCCGCACATGGGCCTGATCGACTCCGTTGGCGCGGGGTGAGTCGGCGGGCAACAGCGCGCCGACCGGCAGCCGTACGGACTCGCCGCCCAGAGGGCGTTCGACCACTCGGGTCGACTGTCGTGTGGTGCCGACCGGCGCGCGCTTTCGCAAGTCGACTGCCTGATTCGGGACATACTGGTCCATCACTCTTCCCCCTATAAACCACGACAATCCGACCCGCCCCGATTTCCACGGCCCGTGTCAGCGGGGAATCCGCGATCAAGAGGAAGCGGCGAGTCATGATCCCGTCAGTGCATCACCGTGCCATGTTCCTCCCGATTACGCGTAGACCGCATCGCGGAATCGACTTCACAGAAACGGTTGATAGCCTCCGGCTTCACAGAAACGGTTGATAGCCTCCGGCACCCACCAGTGCACTCCCGTCCTGGCAGGAGTGCATGGTGCGCCAGGACCGTCAATCATTCAACTTGCCTGCCATCCCGGTTCACGCTTCTCGATGAAGGCCAGCGGACCCTCTATCGCGTCTTTGCTGTGCATCCGCCGCTCTTCCCAGACATAGCGCGTCACGAAGGCGGCGGGGAGCGGCATTGCGGCGGAGGCGGTGGCAGCCTCCTTGATCGCCCGCACCGAGAGCGGGGCACACCGCAGGATGTCGGCCACCCAGCCCTCCACACAGGCGTCCAGTTCCGCGGCCGGCACCGTTTCGTTGACCAGCCCCAGTTCATGGGCCCGCCGGGCGGTCATCGGGCGCCCGGTCAGCAGATGACCGAGAGCCGTCTTCCACGGCAGCTGCCGAGTGAGGCGGAACACTCCTCCAGCCCCTGCCATCAGGCCGAGCTTGGCCTCGGGCAGGGCGAAGACGGCATCGTCGGAGGCGATCAACAAGTCGCAGGCCAGGGCGAGTTCGAAACCACCACCCATGGCGTAGCCCTGCACCTTGGCCACCACCGGCTTGGACAGTTCGAATCGCTCGGTCAGCCGAGGCCAGCCGGGCCTGCCCCGACTGCCGAAGGTCGCCACGCCCGCGGTGCCCTCCCGCACCCTGGCTGCCAGTTCCTTGAGGTCCTGCCCCACCGAGAAGGCCCTGGTGCCCGCTCCGGACAGCACCGCCACCCACAGTTCGTCGTCGGACTCGAAGTCGTCCCAGACCTCGGCGAGTTCCTCGTGCATACGAAGATCCATCGCGTTGAGGACCTCCGGCCGGTTCATGGTGATTCGGGCGACATGACCGTCTTTCTCGTATATCACTTTGGATTTCTGCGGCATGACGTGACAAAGACCTCACAGTCGACGGGAAGGGAAAGCGGTCGGAAAGTTCCGTGTTTCAAGAATGCCGCCTACACGGTTGCAGCAGGAAAGAACCTGCCGCAACGCACACCGGACCCACAACGGTCCATAAATGATGCAGGTTTCAATATTCCCGCACTCAACAAATACTTCCGGAAGAGGCGGCTTTCCGGGTGCAGATCAAGAAGGCAGACGCACGAATGCCGCCAGCGAGGCGCACGAAGCCCAGCCGAGAAACGTGTAGAGCGCCCGGCCCTCCTCGGTCGCGCTGAGTACCACGGTGCGGGCGCCGGAGGCGAGGGCGGCCTCGGTCAGGGCATGCATCACCAGGGTTCCCAGGCCGCGGCGTTGATGTGCGGGGTAGGTGGCGACCCGGTCGACCACGGCCACCACCCCGTCGACCGCCACGTAGCCGGCGGCCGCGGTCTCACCCTCGGTGGTGCACACCCGGACGTGGGTGACAGCACCGTCGGTGGCGACGGCCGTCTCGTAGCCGTTCGGCACCCGGGCGGTGGACCGGCGCGGGGAGGCGGTCATCAGCAACTCGGTGTCCCGGAACTGCCATTCGGGCCCGAGCAGGGCCGAGGCACGCTCGGGGGCGAGGAAGGTCAGGATCCGGGAAGTCGGTTCAGCGGCCTGCTCGGCGACGGCGAGCAGGTCGTCGTCGCCGGTGCGCAGGAGAACGTACCGGGCTCGCTCCCGCGGCCGCCCCACATCGACGCGCATCCCCCACGGCAGCTCGACCGGCACCGGGCTGCGCCGGGCGACCGCCAGGCCCACCACCCAACTGCGCGTCAGTTCCGGCACCATCCACTTTCTCCCTCCCGAGGCTGTGATCGCTCAAGTACGCTACCGACAACGCACAGCGATCACCTCCTCGCCGACTTCGTCTCCGGCCTGAACACCCGGCCGGTGGGTTTCGTCCGCCGGGACGCGCAGCTCCCGCGTGAGCAGGGCCTGCACGGCGAGATGTACCGCCACGAGGGACGACAAGCAGGCGCTCTGCGCGGTGAGGCTGGGACCGGTCAACCCGAGTTTGTACGCGTCCCGTAGAGCGAGCATCGCGGGATCGTTGCCGAGTGTGACCTGGAGGTCGGCAGATACCTCAGCGCGCGGCACCTGGTCGAAGACACGGATCCACCGATTGTGCAGTTGTCCTCCGCTGTACAGCGCCTCCGCGCGGACCCTGTGCCCCAGTCCTTCCGCAGGACCGGCTTCTGGGCGCCTCATCCCGGGGCGGTGTGAAATCGAAGGCAGAACTCTCACCGGCCACAGCCTCGCCCACGGAGCCCGGCGGACGGCCGCATGATCGCGGGAGGCTTCACACCCTGGGCGGACGGGCCAGGAAACGCTGCGCGCAACCAGCGCACATGGGCTGTCGGGCGGCGGAAGCCGTGCGAGCGCCCTCGTCAGTCCTTGTCGTGCATGCGGGCGCGATCCTGCACCTGCCTGGCAAAGATCTCCCAGCTCCGGGCAACGCGTTGGGCGATTTCGGCCATTGTCTGGGAACAGTGCGGAGGCACCGTACCAACGAAATGTTCCAGGTCTTCCGCCGAGACCGAGCGGGCGATGAGCAGGCGGAGCAGAGAACGCCCGGATTCCGTGAAGCGGAGCGAGGGATCGGCCATCAGCACCTTGATCTCGGACTTAATGGTGTCGCCGGTGGCCGTGCGGCCGGGGGAAGCCGAGGCCGGGGTGCCGACGGCCTCTTCGCGCAGTCGACGCTTGGCCTCGTACGCGGTGCTCACGGCGACGCCGGCGAGCTTCGCGACCTCGCGCACCGAGGCGTCCGGGTGTTCCTCCAGAACCGCTACGACAATCTCGCGTCGCCTACCGGAATCGGCGGGGCGCGCGTGCCCGTCAATTCCCACCCGCATGTTCGGCTGAGGATTTTCCTCAGCCGAACATGCGCGGATGCTCCCCACCGTTTTGGGGGACAGCCCCGCCACCCGGGCCAGAGCCCGGTCGGACAAGTGGGGGTGCGTCCTCAGCAGCCGCCTCGCCGCGCCTTTGCGTTCCCGGAGAGACAGTGGCAACCCGTGTCGGACATTGACACGGACCGCGTGCATGAAGATGTCGGACTCAGCGCCGTCGAAGAACTCCACCGCGATGGTGTCATTGCCACGGAGGACGGCCGCCCGCAGCCGGTGCACACCGTCGACAAGGCGCATGGTGGCCCTGTGGACCAGGACAGGTGGTAATGCATCGCCCGCCTCAGCCAGAAGACGTACGCGCTCGTCGTCAGGTTCCCCGAAACGGGGAGAATCAGCACATCGGATCGAAACGATGGGGACGCGGACGACCTGGTCGGAAGATTCGACTACAGTTGCAGCTTGTCGGGTTTCCACGAAATCCCCTACTCCCATGCGGGTCACGCATGGTGGATAGACATCGAGGTAAGGAGAAATTCGGCGAATAGGGTGCTCAGCCGAAAAACGTGAGAGAGGGACTTGCCGAGTCAATGTTCCAGGAGATCCTGACGGACTCGCTGCAAGAACGGGTATACACACCCGAGAATTACGTACATCGGCTACCCCCCGTAAACATGAGCCGACCCGAAGACGGCTCCATCCTGCCGGTTCGAACAAGCAAGCCACAAGCTTACCTCTTGACCTTGACCTTCTCTTTAGCCGGAGGATCTGGTAATTACGCAGGACCTCTGCGGAAAGCAACCATGGCGACGTCCAGCCATCTCACAAAGCGAACGGTTCTTTCTCACTATGTGACCCCAGCCCCGTCGGTCTGGCCGGACTGGCCTCCTTCGCCCTCTCCTGACCTCAGCACCTTGCCTTCGTTCTCGGCGGAGACGAGCACGACCAGCCGTTCGTCGTGGGAATGTCGGTCACGGCACGTCGGGGCGTACCAGTGCCTTGGCGAAGGGCTCGCCAGTGCGTCGGGCGTACGTCATCCGCTCGCGGACTTCCCGCACAGTGCGCGGACGGTAACCGGCCCCGCCGCAGCAGCTCTTGTGGAAGCGCACGCCCGCATGCAGCAGGACAGAGAGTGTCCTCCAGGCCGCGGTGTCCCTACGCGGGGGCGGGGCGAAGGCCGACCCCGCGTGAATCAGCGGCTCGGCGCAACGAGGGCATATCCGCTGCCTGTTCCTGTCGTAAGGCTGCTTGTACGAGGCCCGACAGGGCAGGCATACGTAGGAGGTCTTCGTATGGGCCATATCACCAGGCTAGGCAACGCCTGCGAGGAACTCGACGGAATTTCGAAGCCGGGATGTCCTCGAAGGTCCGCGCGCGTCCGTCTCCCTCAACCGGCCAACGGGCCTCGGGCGATGTTCGGCCGCTCCGTACCGGACGCACAAGCAGCCGTCGTCTATTGGAGTGCGGTTCGGCGAGGACATCCCGCACACTCCTCGGGTGATCGTGTTGCAGCCCGTCCTTGATACGTACACTCCCGCCGGCTTTGCTCTCTCAGGTCACCGGTGCGGACGCAGCCGCCCGAGCTGCCCTCGACAACCAGCCGCTGCGCCCGGACCGCAACCTCGGCAGCCACCTCAGCCCGCCGCCCACCCTCCTCACCACCATCAACTCGATCACCGGGTTCACCAAGAGCCAGCACGCGCCCACGGCCCAGGAGAAGACACCGGTCAGCGCCGTCCGCATCCGGGTGGCCGGTGCGACGGGCGTCGACTCCGGCTCCTGGGCCGGGGTCAACGCGGTCGCCGCCCGAACCTGCGCGCCGAGGTCACCGTCGGCAGTTCCCCCCGGGCTTCAGACCGTAGCGCTGCCTTCGGGCCTGAGCATCCGATCCCGTCGCACCGAGATCGGCACGCTGCGCTGGGCGGGATGGAGCGCGGCGGAGGTCCTCCGGCTGATCCTCGGCGAGTTTGCGGTGGTCGGCGCCAGCGCCGGCGCGCTGGGCTCTCTCCTCCCGTACGGCTTGGGCGCCTTGCTCGGACTGTCCCACTTCGCGGCGAAGGCGGCCCTAATCCTGCCGGTCGCGAGGGTGGCGCCGACAGCGCGAGCCAAGGGCGCGGCAGCGGACCGCCGTACAGAAGGACCCGGCAGCGGATCGCTGCACGGGAGAACACGGCAGGCGTCCGACGGCTCGCCACGTGTCGGCAACCCCACGGCCGTGCGTCTGGGCTCAGCCCGACCTGGCTCAGCCCGTCATGGTGGACTTCGCCCCGGACGGGGTGACGGCGTACCACGACTTGTCCTTGGCCTGGCCGTTCGTCTGTCCGGCCTGGGTGTCGCCCGTGTATCGGTAGAGCGGCCAGCCGCCGAGGGTGAGCTGCTTCTTGCCGTCGCGGTGGACCGTGCCGAGAAGGCTCTTCTCAACGCCCGTGGTCTGTACGGAGTCCTGCGCTATGACGGGGATCCACGTCTTCGTGCACTCACCGGCGCACGTCCACTTGGACGGATTCGCCTGGTCCTTGTCGTAGCGGTAGAGGGTCATCCCCTTGTCGTCGGTCACCACGCTGCCCATGCCTCCCACCGTCTTGGCCATGAGCATGGTGGTCGCAGCCGTGTTCCCGCTGCCGGAGTCACCGTTGGCGGTCGGTGCGGGGGTCGCGGACTCCGAGGCGGCCGTGGCGACCGGAACGGCGTTGCCGGGGCTCGTACCGGTGGAGGTCTTTTCCGTTGAGCTGCCGCACGCCGCCAGGAGTAGCGCCGAGGCGAGCCCTGCGGCAGAGAGGAGGACGATGCGTTGCTGGATCACGGAGTTTCCCTTCGGCGGTCGTTCTGCTTACTCCCTTAGCACGTTGGGTAACTCCCGCCCGCTCAGCCATCGGCGGCACATGGCGACGCCTTGACCGACGGCGGAGGGCAACTCAGGAAGCCTAGTTGGCGGTCAGCCGACGCCTGGCGGGCAGACGACCAGGAGCGGAAGCAGCGGGACCGCCACGGCCATGACAGCCATGGCAGCCCACAGGGCGGGGTGCGGGGTCTTGCGGGGGCCGAGGACCCGCTTCAGGCGGATCAGGACGGTGTGGTCGGCCGCGCCGAACGCGCCCTTCGGCGTGCGGGCCGCCGCCATCTCGTACATCGCCGTGGCCAGCACCTCACCGGAGTGACCGCGCAGGGCCCGGTCGTCGGCGACCATCTCCAGAAGGAGCGCCGTCTGTTCCCGGGCGTGACGGGCGAGCGGCAGCGGACGGAAGACCGAGTGGAACGCCTCCGTCGCCGCCAGGACCAGGTGATGACGTCCTGAGATATGGGCCTGCTCGTGTTCCAGTACGGCGCCGAGCTGTTCCGGCGTGAGTTCACGGACGGCCGCCTCGCTGATCACGATCCGGGCGTGGCGGCCCGGCAGGCTGTAGGCGGCGGGGACGTCGTACGGCATGACCGTGGCACGCAGCCGTAGTGAGTGGCGGCCCACCAGGTCCACGGCTTCCCGGTGGCGCGCCCGTGCGCGGCGGGCTCGTACGACATGGAAGGACAAGCTCGCGGTGAGGGCGGTCCCGATGGCGGCCGGCAGGGCGATGGCGAGCCGGTCGGCGGAGCCGGGGTCGGGCTCGCCGGCGCCGACATCCATGCCGCAGGAGTGCAGCAGGCCCATGACTCCCGCGTGCAGATGTTCGGTCGACATGGCCAGGTGGTACGCGGCGAGCGCGGCGCCCATCGAGAACGAGACCGTCAGGGCATGCCAGACCGCCGCGGCCAGAGCGGGCGCCCGGTGCGGCCAGCGGGCCCGCAGGAGCAGGTGCGGAGCGACGAAACCCACGACCGCCGTGTAGCCGACCAGGACGGGAGCGGCGTTCACGGCTTCGCCCGTCGGCCCATGTTTCGCAAAGCCCTGCGCAGAGCGGCCACTTCTTCCTCCGACATGTTCTCCACGAAGTGGAGCAGCGCGGCCGAGCGGTCCTTGCTCTCCCCCAGGCCGTCCTCCATGAGCGCGGCGGCGTAGGCCTCACGGCTGCGGACCGGCGCGTACAGCCAGGCGCGCCCCTGCTTGCCCCGCAGCAGCCAGCCCTTCGTGTAGAGGATGTTGGTGACGGTCATCACCGTGGTGTATGCGATGGGGCGGGTCTTGTTGATGTCGTCGACGACCTCGCGCACTGTTGCCGGACGGTCCCACGTCCAGAGGCGATCCATGATCTCCGCCTCCAGATCCCCCAGCCGCCGCACGGCCCGACTCCCTCTCGCCGTCGAGTACGTAGGGCCATAGTAGACGGCTGACCTGTCGCATTTCCGTGGGCAACATGCTCAGCGGCGCTTGACGGCATGCAGAAATGTGATGCCGAGCCACGGGCCGCCGTACCAGTACCCCGGGCCGAGTCCGCGCAGTGTGCCCTGGCCGATGTGCTCGGCGTACTTCCTGGCCATGGGCCAGAAGTCGGCGACGAGCAACTGCCCGCCCGGGCGCAGCACCCGCATGGCCTCGTCCACCGCGCGGTATCGCCCCTCGGGCGACGGGATGTTGTGGATCGCCAGCGCGCTCGTCACGACGTCGAAGGAGCCGTCCGCAAACGGCAACGCGGTCATGTCGGCCGTACGTACTTCCACCCGGTCGGCGACCCCTGCCGCAGCGGCGTTGGCGAGCGTGGCTTCGGGCCGGTTTCCGCTCTGGTCCTTTCCGGACCACAGGTCCACGCCCACGGCGTGTCCCGTCGGCAGCCGCCGGGCCGCCTCGATCAGCACCGCGCCGCGACCGCAGCCCAGGTCCAGCAGCTGCTCGTCACCCTTCAAGTCGGCCCGGTCCAGCTCCTGCCTCCAGATGCGGAGCTTGCCGTGCAGTGTGGTGTGCAGGTAGATGCCGGTGCTGGCAAGCAGTACCGTCCCCGCAGTCACCATCGCGTTCCGTCCTGGCCGCCACCGGCCGGCGGCCACGCAGCAGGCCGCGCCGACGGCGCCGAGTGTCGCAGGGAACGCTGGAGCGTCAACGCCGTACCGCGGCCGCTGAAGGCGCGGCGGTGGGGAGTCATCCCGGTTCTTGGACATACGCGCAGTGTCACAAGCTCGGCTGCCGGGCGGCTTGTAGAAATGTTCCCCCATGGCCAACGCGCCACCGGCCTCGCGCCTGCCGGGTGCAGACCGTCGGGTCAGGACTTGGACAGGTACTCGGGGGCGGCCCACGCGACGTCGTCGACCGCAAGCCATGGCGCAGCCGCGACGGCCGTGGGCGTCACACCGGCGAAGGCCATGACATCCCGATGGAGGTGGGACTGGTCGACGTAGCCGATCTCCGCCGCCACCCGTGCGGCGCTGTGCCCCGCGGCCAGACGGTGGGCCGCGTGATCGAAACGGACAAGCTGAGCAGCGCGCTTGGGGTGGAGACCGATCTGGGCTCGGAACCGGGACCACAGTCGCTTACGGCTCCAGCCGACCTCGGCTGCCAGCCGCTCGACCCGGACCCCTCCCAGGTTCGTCACCATCTGCCGCCACACGAAGGCGACTTCGGGCTCGATCGCTCGGCCTGCCTCGTGTCGTCGAACGAGCGCCGCCTCCGCGATCGCGAACCGGTCGTCCCATGACCTGGCAGCGCGCAGTTGCTCTTGGGTTCGCGCAGCATCGCGGCCCCAGAGGTCATCGAGGGAGACCACCGTCCCGCCCAACTCCGAAGAGACGCCCAGCACGGCGTGCGCGATCACCGGCGACAGCCGCACCTGCAAGCACTCGATGTCACGGCCGCGCCCTCGAACGCCGCTGGGCACGAGTCCGACGACAACACTGCCGCTCTGCTGCCGGCCGTTGCTGTCGTCGACGGTGAACGGCTCGTCGCCGAGGCTGACGGCCACCGTGACAGCCGGGTACGGGATCACGCTCAGGTCGAAGAACTCCGTGGTACGAGCGCTGAATCCGGCCATGCTGACCCCTGGCAGCAGGCCGGGCCGGGACGGGGTGGCGATGTCCCACACCGCCGCAGCGTCATGAGCCGACTCGGCGGATCGCATGTCGTCAAGCTACGCGACATTCGTCCAAGACGGGATATCGGAGACGCGACGACACTGACGGCTTCTGCAAGCACCGCGGACCAGAAGGGACCGATCGTGACGCTCTCGCCGATTGACCCGTTCGACCCGTTCACGCCGGCCGTCGAACTCGCCGCAGCCATACGACGAAAGGAGGTGAGCCCGGTCGAGGTGGCCGACTGCTGTCTCGAGCGGATGGACGAGCTCGACCCCCGGCTGAACGCCTTCTGCCACCGGGCCGACGACGACGTCCGCAAAGCCGCGGCTGCCGCGGCCGATGCGGTGGCGCGGACCGCGTCGGCCGAAGACCTCCCGCCGTTCCTCGGCGTCCCGCTGCCGATCAAGGACCTGCTCGACGTGGCCGGATGGCCCACCACCCATGGGTCCGCCGGTGCCGGGCGGGCGCCGGCCACGGCATCGGACCCGGTCGTGCAACGGTTCGTGGACGCGGGGTTCATCCTGCTCGGCAAGACCACCACGTCCGAGTTCGGTGCCCTGCCCTTCACCGAGAACGAAGCCCTGGGCATCTCGCGCAGCCCGTGGGACCCGGATCGAACGCCGGGCGGATCGTCGAGCGGAGCGGGCGCTGCGGTCGCCGCCGGGATGGCGTCCATCGCCCATGCCGAAGACGGCGGCGGGTCGATCCGCATCCCCGCGTCGTGCAACGGTCTCGTCGGGCTCAAACCCACTCGCAGCCTGGTCACCAACGCGACCGTCAGCGTGGAAGGTCTCGGCACCAGCGGCGTGCTCACTCGCACGGTGGCCGACACCGCGGCCGCCCTCGATGTGCTGGCGCGCCATGATCCGGCCGCGTGGTGGTCACCCCCGACCCCGCACAGGTCCTTCGCCACCGCGATGCAGACGGACCTGCCGACCGGGCTGCGGATCGGTGTGCTCACGGACTCCCCGATCGACGGGATACACGTGCACCCGGCGTGTACTGAAGCCGTCACCGTCACTCTTCGGACGCTCGAATCGGCCGGTCACGACATCGTCGACACTCGCCTACCGCTCCCCCCGACCGACGAGTTGGTGGCGGCGTTCACGACCATCTGGAACGTCGGCGGTAGCGGGATCGTGCTCGCGGACCCGGACCGTGTCGAGCCCCACAATCGTGCCCTGCGTGACGCGGCACGATCGATCGACTCGTGGTCCTACGCGGAAGGGGTGCGGAAGACCCAGCAGTTGTCGCGGCGCATAGTGGAGGGCTTTGTCGCCGGCTTCGACCTCCTGGTCACGCCCACGATGGCGTGCCTCCCGCCGCTCGTCGGTGCCTGGCGGGCAGGCACTGACGCCGATCCCCTGATGGCACTGCGGAACAGCTATCCGATGGGCGTGTTCACGTCGGTGTTCAACGTGACAGGCCAACCGGCGATCTCCGTCCCCGTCCACCACGACGACGCCACCGGCTTGCCCGTCGGCGTCCAGATCGTCGCCGCACCGTGGCGGGAGGACCTCCTGCTCCAGGTGTCTCGCACCCTCGAACTGGCACACCCCTGGACCGATCGCCGCCCGCCCGTCAGCTGAGTGGGGAGGAAGTCAGTCCACAGGGGATCGGCTGAGCATCCGCTCCCGCTCGGAGAGTGCCTGGAGCCGGTATTCCTTGGGGGAGAGCCCGTAGGCGGTGCGGAAGGCGCGGGTGAATTCGGAGGCACGGGGGAAGCCCCAGCGGGCGGCGACCGCGTGGATCGGCGTGGTGCGCAGCGAGGAGTCGGCCAGGTCACGGCGGGCGCTCTCCAGCCGCCGGCGGCGGATCCAGGCCGCGACCGTCTCGCCCTGCGACTGCTCCTGAAAGATCCGGTACAGGTAGCTGCGCGAGATGTGGTGCGCGGCGGCGATCGCGGGCGGCGTCAGCTCCGGGTCGTGGAGGTTCTGCCGGATGAACGCCTGGATGCGTTGTGCTGTGGCCCGCTGGCGGGTCTCCTGCGGAAGGGCGGCCTCTGCGTCCAGTACTTGGGCGAACCAGGCCGACACCAGGTCGAGTACGACCGTACCCAGGCGTGGCGCGTCGGACGGCTGAAGGGTTTCGGCCTGCCGGTCAAGGCCGACGAGGAACTCGGTCAGCAGAGCGCCGGTACCCTCCTGCCCCGACAGCCCCCGGCCCAGCAACTCCCGCACGAGGTGCGGCGGCAGGGGCAGCAACGCCTTGGGGAAGTCCACGCCGACCCCCTTGACGGCACGGCGATCCCGGTCGTCCAGCGGCCGGAGGTCGTACGGCCGCGAGCCGTCGACCATGTGCAGGTCACGCGGGCCGAATGTGTCGGTCCGTCCGGCGTGTTCGAGAGCCAGTCCTCCATCGAGCAACAGCGTCAGGTGGTACAACTCGGGGTCGGACCGTCGCACCATTTTTCCGCTCCGCCGGTAGCGGGTCGGCAGGAACGACGACGGCCATACGGTCACCGGCCCCAGCTCCATCAGCCGGTACTCCGCCCAGTAGTCGGCGGTGTGGGCACTGATCAGGTCGCTCGATCGCGTCCGGCCGACCAGTTCCCGCCAGTACTCGAACCTGTCCTCCGCAGGCACGTCCTCGCTTCGGAACACGGTCCCGATCATTCCGTCTCATCTCCCCTGGCCCCAAGACCGTGGCCACCCATGTCCACACCTGAGCTACTTGGCTGCGCGCATCAGCAGATGACCATGACGGAACTGGCGTTCCTCCTCGCGCGGCGCACGCAGCATCCGGCCGACCTCGACGAACCCGGCTTCACCGGCCAGCCCCGCGAGGTCGTCGATCGGCCATCGGTACGCCGTCACCACTTTGTGGTCGAACGCTGTGACCGGCTCACCCTCCGACTCGAAGAACGCGAGCGAGAGGTAGCCGTCAGGCGCGAGTATCCGCCGGAACTCGGCGAAGTACGAGGGCACCTCCTGCGGTGGGGTGTGGATGACCGAGTAGTAGGACACGATGCCGTTCAGCGTGCCGTCGGCCAGGTCCAGGGCGTCCATGGAGCCGACCTCGAACCGCAGGTCCGGGTATGCCTCGCGGGCGAGATCGATCATCACCGGCGACAGGTCGACGCCGAAGACATCCAGCCCCAGGTCCCGCAGGTGCGCGGTGATGCGTCCCGGGCCGCATCCCAGCTCCGCGACGGGCCCGGCGCCGATGGTCCGTACGAGGTCGGCGAACGCGGCGAGCATCGCGCGATCCAGCGGAAGAACGTCGAGCTCATTACGGAAGAGTTCGGCGTAGCGGACTGCGACGGCGTCGTAAGCGTCCGCTGTCGCACCGAGATGCGAGGAGGGTTCGGTCACAGAGGAGGGTTCAGTCACAAGCGAGGACACTAGCTCGTCGCGCGGGGCCATCTCAGCGAGGGCAGACAGGAGTTGGTAGAAGTCCCTGTTCCATGCGGAGGGGTCACGGGGGGGGCGGCGATACCCAGCCGGCAGCCTTGCTGTGCGGGATCGGGGGTGGGCCGGCGGTCCGGCTCCGGGTCATTGGGTGCGGTGGTGACGGAGGGCCGGCAGGGCCAGGAGGACGCCGAGGACGAGCGTGGCGGCGACGACGCGCAGGATGCCGCCGAAGCCGAGGCCGGTCAGCGCGCCGGTGAGCTGCGGGCCCAGGCTGGCGCCGATGAACATGCTGCATCCGTAGAGGGCGACGGCCGCGCCGCGGGCGTGCGGGGCCGTGGCGTTGATGGTCTCGACGACGGCGGGTGCCGCTGCCGCGACGGCTGCCACGAACAGGAGCAGAGCGATGGCCAGCGGCACGGTGTGACCGCCGAGGAAGGAGCCGGCCGCGACGGTGAGGGCGGCCAGCGCGAAGGCGAGGACCGCGCGCGGGGGTGCCGCCAGGCGCTGGAGCGCACGGGCGAGCACGGGGATGGCGACCAGGGCGGGCAGCGCGCTGGCTCGCAGGGCGAGGATCGCGGAGGAGTTCCCGGCGATGCCGGTCGGCCCGGCGATGGCCACCGCCGTGTAGATGGCGACGAAGGAGGCCATCAGGGCCACGGTCGACAGGTAGAGGGCGACCATGCGCGGCCGGCGCAGTAGTCGCGGCATCGCCGCGAACGCCTGGCTCAGCCCGCCGCCGGTGCCGTGACGGAGGGTGGGCCGCAGGACTCGGCGCACCGGGATCAGGCTCAGGGCCATGAGGGCGGCGCCGAGCCAGAAGACCGCGCGCCAGCCGAGCCCCTCCGCGACGGCCTGGGCGCCGATCTGCAGGAGCACGGCGGCGGCGAACATGCCACTGGTGATGCAGGTCAGAGCCGTGCCGCGACGCTGTGGCGCGATGTGGTGGACGACGTAGGAGAGCGCGGAGGGCGCGAAGGTCGCTGCGGTGAGTCCCTGCAGGCTGCGCAGGGCGATGGCCGTGGGGAGGTTGGGGGCGGCGCTGACCGCCAGGGTGGCTGCCGTGGCGGCCACGAGCCCGGCCGTGATCACGGCGCGCGAACCGTAGCGGTCCGACAGCGGACCGGCCAGCAGAAACCCGGCGGCGTAGGCGAAGCCGAACGCCGTCGCCGTCCAGGTGACCTGCTCTGGTGTGGTGCCGAGCGCGGTGGCCATGGGATGCAGCAGGGCCAGGACGGTGTACATCTGGCCGACCATCAGGACGCCGAGTGCGGTCAGCAGCGCGATAGTCGGGGCGGCGGGCGCCCAGGAGGGCGGCTGGTCCGGGGTGCTGGACGCGGCTGTTGTGTGCCGGGGGGACGTGGTGGAAGTGGGGTGGGACATGGGAACTCCAGAAGGGGGCGTCTGGTCGCCGCCCCGCGTTTTTGCGCGCGGCACGATCGGCCGATGGCACCACCGGGATCGGGTGAGTGCCCCCGGCCGTGGGAGGAACGGCCGGGGACGATGGAGGGGAACGGTCGGATGGCGGGGAGATGCTCAGGCGGCCGGGGTGTTCAGCACGTACGCGCGCGAGGCGTGCACCTCGCTGCGCAGGGCGGGCAGGTTGACGTCGAGGACCTGTCCGTCCCATTTGCGGGGCTCGCCGTTGATGAGGACGGCGGTGATGTTGCGGGCGTCGGAGCCCAGCACGAGGGTGCCGATGGGGTCGTTGAGGGGCATGTTGTTGAGGTCCTCGGCCTGGACGACCAGCAGGTCGGCCTTCTTGCCCGGGGTGAGTGAACCGGTGACGCCGGCCAGGCCGTTGGTGCGGGCGCCCTGGAGGGTGGCGAAGTCGAGGACGTCGTGGGTGGTGATGCGGGAGGGCTGCTGGTCGGTGCCGTAGACGGCGTTGACCGCGCGCATCCGCTGGATGGCGTGCAGGGCCCGCATCTGCGTGAACATGTCGCTGGCGAGGGCGACTTCGACGTCGATGCTCAGGCCGGGGCGGATGCCGACGGACAGGGCCTCGTCGACGGCGGGGATCGCGGTCTCCAGGCCGATCTGTGCGTCGGACGTGGGGGCAAGGGCGACCGTGGTGCCGGTCTCACCCATCGCCTTCCATGCCTCGGAGGTCAGTCCGGTGGAGTGGATGAGGGTGACCTCGGGATTGAGAATGCCGTCCTTGGCCCAGCGCAGGACCGCTTCGGAGGAGGATGTGCCGAAGACGGCGTCCACGCTCACTCCGATGCCCAGGTCCTTTGCCACGCCGGCGAGTTCGGGACCGTAGGCGAGGGCCGGTCCGGCGATCTCGTCGGTGGCCAGGGTCGCCAGGCGCAGGGTGAGCAACTGGTCGTCGCTGCTGAAGTACTGGTCCTTGAGGCGGGTCAGGTCGCCGGGCCACTGCCGGTCCCACGCGCCGAAGTGCGGTCCCATGGAGGCGTGCACGCCGCGGATGCCGGTGTCGAGGAGGGCCTGGATGGCGGCGTCGGAGTGCTCGCGGGTGCGGGAGTTGTGGGAGAAGTCGAGCATGGTCGTGATGCCGCTGTCGATCGCGGTCAGCGCGGCCAGCCGGGTGCCGATGTACATGTCCTGGGGCCGGTAGACCGTGGCATAGCCGGCCAGGGTGGCCATGACGTAGCCGCCGAGGTCGTCGACGTCCGGCATGATCCGGCGCAGCTGGGCCTCCCAGGCGTGGCGGTGGGTGTCGACGAAGCCGGGGGCGAGGATCGTGCCCGTGGCGTCGACGACCACGGCGTCGCCCGCGCTCAGGCCGGGGCCGACCGCGGTGATCGTGTCGCCGTCGACAAGGAGGTCGCCGCGGTCGATGACACCGAGGCCGGGATCCATGGTGACGATGGTCGCGCCGGTGAACAGGATGCGCCGCCGGTCGGCGGGCCGACGCCGGAGCTCTTCGAGCACGGCGGCACTGGTGGTGACGTTGACGTTCATGAGGGGTCTTGTCTCCGAAAGGGTGAGAGGGCCGGGAGGTTAAGGGGGCCGGGAGGTGAAGGGGGCGGGGAGAGTGAGCGGCCGGAAGAGTGGGCCGTACGCCGGGGAAGGCGGAGAGGGCGCAGAGTGAGACCGGAGGGAGGGTCAGCCCAGCTTCATGACGTAACCCGCGTGGTGGAGTTCGTCGCCCTGGAACTCTCCGTAGGCCCAGAAGCCGAGGTCGTCCAGGTAGTCGATGCGGTCGCCGTCGATCCAGTACCGGCCCTGGTAGGCGTGCGGACGGCCGCCCCGGGTCTCGTCGTAGCGGCCGTCGGCGGTGAGCTCCTGGTGCAGGAAGTCGTTCTTGTCGATCCAGACGCCGACGCGCGGGCTGCCGGTCAGGTCGCCGGAGGCCGGGATGCCCGCCTCGGGGGCGGTGGCCCGGCCGGGGGCGTCGGTGCCGGCCCACAGGACGGGCCGACCGGCCGCGACGAGTGCGCCGACCTGCTCCGGCCGGGTCATGAGTGTGGCCACCGCGCTCGGCACATCGGCGGCGAACTCGTCGGGCACCACCAGGAAGTCGGGGGTGTTGCCCGGGGCCAGCGTCGCGACGTACTCCGAGCGGTGACCACGGCCGCCGGCCAGCGCGACGGTGTCCACGACCGCGGGGGCGATGGTCATGCCGGTGCAGTCGACGACGATCGCGTTGTCGTCCTGCGCCGCGGTGACGATGGCGGGGCCGACCCCTACGACCAGGGAGCCGACGAACAGCAGGTCGGCGCCGGTCATGGTCCCGATCAGCGGGTCCATCGTCAGGATACGGGCGTTGGTGAACAGGACGGGACGCCCCTCGTCGTTCGAGAGGATCTCGTCGAGGGCGTTGGGGTTCCAGCTCACGGTGTCGGTGCCGGTGCTGGTGTCGGTGTCGGTGCTGGTGTCGGTGTCGGTGCTGGTGTCGGTGTCGGTGTCGGTCATGCTCATTGCATGCTCCCCAGTGGAGTCGGCGGCTGTTCGGCAGCTACTGCGGCTGCCTGACCACCAGGTTCGTCTCGCGATGGCATCGGAACCAGGCCGCCGTGTCCCCAGGTGTCAGGCACCCACCATCCGTCCAGCCGCGTACGGCGGAGAGGACCTGGGGCGGTCTCGGGCGGCCCGCACCGCTGCCGCACCGCACGAAGAGCCCGGATGCTCGCGATACTGGGTGCGCGGCACCCAGGAAGCCCTCACCTGGGGAGACCGCGGCCTGGTTGTCACCGGCCGCCGGGCGGACCGTAGAGCCATGACCAGCAACGACACGCCCCGCGACCCGCACCCGTACGTCGGCATGTGGGTGACCGCGGACGGCTCCATCCGCCAGGAACTGCTGCCGAACGGCCGCTACGACGAGGCCCGCGGCAACCGTCAGAGCGCCTACACCGGCAGCTACGCCGTCACCGGCAACCACCTCGACTACGTCGACGACACCGGCTTCACCGCGACCGGCGACGTCCGCGACGGCGTTCTCTTCCACGAGCACCTGGTGCTCTACCGCGAGGGCGACGAACGCGCCCGGCGACGAGCCTGACCACGACCGAGATCCACAGTCCGGCCTCTGCACCCTCCGAACCTTGTTCCGCCCTTGACCGGCGGCCGACGCGGTTCGAGCAACGACTCGCCGCGTCGGCTGCTGCCCTGTGAAAGGCGTCTCGGCCATGACGATGTCCATGCCTACGTCCATGTCCATGTCCATCGGCCGGAAAGTCGTGCTGGTGACCGGCGCCAGCAGCGCCATCGGCGCGCCGACCGCCAAGCTGCTCGCCGAGCGAGGTCACCATGTCGTGCTCGGCGCCCGCACACATCCGCGGCGTACTGCACGGCATCGCGACCGCTCTGCCCCTCATGCAGACCCAGCACAGGGCAACTTCATCAATGTCGCCTCGATCGGCGCCCACCAGGTCTCCCCGACGGCAGCCGTCCACAACGCCACCAAGCACGCCGTGTGAGCCATCTCGGAAGGCCTGCGCCAGGAGGTCGGCGGCGACATCCGTGTCACCACCCTCTCCCCGGGCGTGACCGAGTCCCAACTCGCCGAGTCCATCTCCGACCCGGAGGGCCGCGAGCGGATGCGTGCCTACCGCAATGTCGCCATCCCGGCCTCGTCGGTCGCGGCGGCGATCGCGTTCGCCATGGACCAGCCTGCCGGTGTCGACGTCAGCGAGATCATCGTCCGTCCCGCGGCCGGCCAGACCTGAGCCGTTCGCTTACCTCGTCCTCGTCCTCGTCCTCTTCCTCGTCCCCGTCCCCGTGCGCGCCATGTCGAAGTCAGGTGTCGCTGAGAGCCCGGCTGGATACTTCCTGCCGAGTCCCTGCGGATTCCCCACGGTCGGCCCGGGAACGGAGTTCCACGAAGGCGGCCGCGGTGGAACTGGCGGGCTCGGCCTGGTAGACGACCAGTTGCTGATGCGGAGCACCGTTGACCGTGAATGCCGAGAACTGGATCTCCAGAGCACCGACCTCGGGATGTGCGAGGTTCTTCGCCTGCTGGGTCTTGCCCTTCACCTCGTGCCGTGCCCACAGTTCGGCGAATTCCGGGCTCTTCGAGCAGAGCGTGCCGACGACCTCGGTGATCCGCGGGGAATCGAGGTCGTATCCGTAGGCCGCGCGGATTTCGGCGACGCAGGAGTTCGCGGCCTTCTCCCAGTCCCGGTAGAAGCTGCGCCCGGCCGGGTCGAGGAAGACCATGCGGGCCAGGTTGTCGAACCGCTGGAATCCGCTGTGCAGGGCCGCGGCGAGCGCGTTGTGCGCCAGGACGTCCAGGGCAGGTCCCAGAACGAAGGCGGGGGTGTCGGGCCAGCTGTCGAGCAGCCGGAGGAGCTGGGGGCTGATCCTGTCGTGCCCGGCGGAAGTGCTACGGCGTTCCTGAGGTGCCCTGGTGAGTCTGCGCAGGTGGTCGAGTGCCTCGTCGTCGAGGTGGAGGGCGGCGGCGACCGCGTCGATCACCTGCGGCGAGGGGCTGGTCTCGCGGCCCTGTTCCAGGCGCATGTAGTAGTCGGAGCTCACACCCGCGAGCATGGCGACCTCCTCGCGGCGCAGCCCCGGTACCCGCCTGCGGCCGTGCTCCGGCAGACCCACGTCCTGCGGCTTGAGCGCTTCACGCCGTGCTCTGAGGAACTCTCCCAAGGGAGTGCCGTCGCTCATGAACCCCACCTCATCATGATCCGGGTCATGGCGTCATTCTCCTTCGCGTCCGCCCGGATGGGGAGTCGTGATCCTGGCCCTGGCACACCCAGGAAACACCTGGCCAGCTCGTACGCGGTCTCAGTCGGTGCCCATCGTGGTGTCCTGCGCGGGGCCGGGGCCGGGCCGGGGCCGGCGCTCAACGAGCCGAGCAGGGCGAGGGCGTCGGCGGACGTGCTGACCGGTTCGGCCTGGTGGACGATGAGCTGCTGGGTAGGGGCGCTGTTGACGGTGAACGCCTCGTAGTGCAGTTCCAGGTCGCCGACCTGGGCGTGGTGGGAGAGCTTGGCCTCGCGGGTCTTGCCGCGTACGTCGTGGCGGGCTCACAGAACGCGGAAGTCGGCGCTCTTCATGGACAGTTCACCGACGAGCTCCCGCAACCGCGGGTCTTCGGGGTCGATGCCGGCCGCCCGGCGCAGGGTGGCCACACTCGATTCGGCGGCGCGGTCCCAGTCACGGTGGAAGCGGTGCGCGGCGGGGTCCAGGAACGTCATGCGCAGCAGGTTGTCGGAGGGGGTGAAGTCGGCGTACAGGGCGTCTGCGAGCCGGTTGCGGGCCAGGACGTCCAGGGCGTGGCCGAGGACGAAGGCGGGTGTGTCGCTCCAGGTGTCGAGGAGTCGCCGCAGGTGCGGGGCGACGCGTTCGACGCGGGGCGCGCGGCGCGTACGGCGGGCGGTCGGGGTGGCCACCCGGTACAGGTGGGCCACCGCTTCGTCGTCCAGTCGCAGAGCTCGCGCGACGGCTTCGAGTACCTGCTGGGACGGGTGCCGTTCGCGGCCCTGTTCCAGGCGCATGTAGTAGTCGGCGCTCACCCCGGCGAGCGTTGCGACCTCTTCGCGGCGCAGACCGGGCACCCTGCGGCGGCCGGACGTGGGAAGTCTCGAGTCTTCCGGGCGCAGTTGGGCACGCCGTGCGCGGAGGAAACCTCCCAGCGCGTTCTCGGCGACGGGGTCCTTGTCTGTGCCCATATGCCGGGGGTCCATATGCCGGGGTCCATATGTCGAGGCTAGGGCTCCGCGGCGCCTTGTTGCGGGGGCGAAGGGGGCGCGCTTCACCTGGGAGTCCGGCACCCTGGACAATCGCGACCTGGTTGTTTCACCGGCGTCTCACCACGGTGGATGCATGACCTCCGTATCTGCCTCTCGCGCAGTGCACGGGCCCGTCACGGGCAGAGCGCATGCCACCATCCCCACGGTGTTGGTCCTGCTGGTGCTGTGCGCTTCGCACTTGGCCGTCTCCGGCGTCCCCGACCGTGACCAGGGGCTCGCGGGCGCGCTGCTCATCCCGCTCCGCACGCCCACGGCGCACAACACCCCGGCGCGGTCCCGCTGATCGGCGACATCGCCAAGGAGGAGACCGCCGTACAGGCCGTGGATGCCGCGATCAACGCATTCGGCGGCCTGGACATCCTGATCAACAACGCCGGCCGGACCCTCAACAGGCCCGTCACCGAGACCACCGCCGAGGACTGGGACACCATCATGGGCGTCAACGCCCGCGGTTCCTTCTTCTTCGCCCGCGAGGCGTTCCGCGTGATGAAGGAACATGGAGGCGGCGCGATCGTCAGCACCGGCTCCTGCACGAGCACCGTCGCGTTGCCGGAGGGAGCCGCCTCCAGCGCGTCCAAAGGCGCTCTGGCCCAGCTCACCAAGGTCCTCGCGGTGGAGGGCGGCCCGTTGGACATCCGCGCCAACATCGTTGCCGCCGTGTCATCGAGACCGACTTCCTGGACACCTTCCGCCCGGACAGCCGCAGCTACCTGGCCTCCTTCGGCGACGCGCAGCCCCTGGGCCGCGTCGCCCAGCCCGAGGAGATCGCCGAAGTCCTGTGCTTCCTGGCCTCACCGCGCTCCAGCTTCGTCACCGGCGCGGTCGTGGCCGCCGACGGAGGCTTCACCGCCATCCGACATCTGCACCATCTGATACCTGGCCTGCCGCAACGACAAAGCACCCACACCCGGCCAGAAGCCGGAGGTGGGTGCCAGTTCGCCCTGCTGCCCACGAAACGAGCCCATGGGCAATGATGTGTTATGTGTGTCCGAGGGGCGAGTTGACCACTGACGATACGGTCGTGGTCGCGCAAGGGAAGCTGCTTTGACGGAGTGTCAACGCATCCTGAAGAGTGGTGCTCTGACATTGCGTCACATCACTGCTGCCTTCATGGCCCGGGCGGCGTGAGGGGATGGGCGGATGGTCTACGCGATATTCGGGACCCGAGTGGACCTGCTCAGAGCGGTCTGCGACGCCTGCGGATGGACCGAGCGGAGCGGCGCGCGCACGGCCGCCGGCTTCGCGGCAGCCGTCCAGCCGGCAGAGAACCATCTCAGCTCGCATCACCGCGTCCGCTACGTCAAACGCACTGACGGCAGTGGGGCGGTCCCGATGGCGTCGCGCGTGGTCACGATCGGCTTCCGGAGCGTCGGTATGTGGAAGTCCGCCTGTGCCCAATGCGGCGCTGGTGCCTGGTCCGAGAGCGGCCAGCACGTCCACCTCGAGACCGTCCACCGCGTCACCCCAGGCACCCACGCCTTCGGTAAACGCTTTGGGCAGCGCCATGGTCGCTCCTGCGCGCTCCGGAGGCGAGCCCAAGCGGTCACTGGAGCGAGGAAGACCTGAACGCCCCGGGACCCGACCGCCTCATCGCACCGGGAAGGCCCGGGATCTGCCACAGGTGGATCACAACGCGAAGCCCCCGCCTGAGGGATGCCGACGCTGCAACAAAGATCAGCCGGTGGCCGTTCGTCTGTGCGGGCCTCGGCCTACGCCGGCTTCATCACGTACCGCACCCGTTGGGCCGCGTTGCGTGAGGATGGACGGTCTGGAACAGGGTGAGCGGCACCCTGGAGGAGTAGAGGGTGTAACGGCGGTCGAGGAGGCGTGATGCGAACCAGCGACGAGATCTATCACTGGATCCGCTGGGACCCACGATTCGACCCGGCCCGGTTCGTGCTGGTGATCAGTCAGCGCCGGGATGCCTGCAAACGCATCCCACTGCCTTACTTCGTGCCGGGAGGCGACATCCCGTGGCACCGGGTGGTGTTTATCGAGGCGGACGGCGAGGTGGTCTGGGACCGGGCCACGGGGGTGGACCGCATCGACGCGTCGGGCGCCGGTCGGTTGCGGGACCCGCAAGCGGACCTGAGCTTCGACACGAACTCCGACAGGGGCGAGCCCGCCGGCGGCCTCGACGTGTCCCCGACAGCCCGCACGGCGGTGGCCTGGATCCCGCCTGCGGAGCTGTGGCCGCCGATCCAGGACGTCCGCCGGGACTACGATCCGCAGATCCACCGCTGGCCGCCGCACGTCAATGTGCTCTTCGGCTTCGTGCCGGAGTCCGACTTCGAGCGGGCCGCCCCGCCGCTCGCCGCGGCGACGGCCGAGACTCCGGTCTTCACCGCACGGCTGGACGGGGTGCGCACCTTCCGGCACAGGACGTACTTCACCGTGTGGCTCGACCCGGCGGCAGCCGGCAAGGCGCCCTGGGCGGACCTGCACCACGTACTGCAGCAGCGGTTCCCGCGCTGTCGTGGGCCCGCCAAGAACTTCACCCCGCATCTGTCCTTGGGCCGGACCCGGGATCTGCGGCGAGTCAGCACCGACTGCGCCACCCGACTCGACGCCATGACGGCGACAGTCTGGGAACTCGTCCTGCTCTCTCGCAGGGGCCACGGTCCGATGCAGCCACGGGCCACGGTCGCCCTGCGCACGGGCGAGGTCCGCTGGCTGCCCGCACCCGGCCTCGAAGCACCGGGTCCAGAGGAGACGACATGGCTCTCCGAGATCACCGACAGGTGAGGCCGTGGCCGGGTGGGACGAAAAGCCGCCGGGGATTCAGGTCGTCCGGGCAAAGTGTCCGAGCCGCCGCTGACGAGTATGCCGTGCTCGCGTCTCCATCCCACCAGCCCGTGCTCGCCGAGCAGTTGGCGCCGGCGCCGATGGCCACCCCAGTCCCGGCGATCTCCCACCCCGCAGCCAGGAGATCTCCCTGACCTCGATCCCGCAGTCAGGACCCTGACCGCGGACACACCCCAGACAGAAAGGATCACCACCAGCCAGCCCGAAGCCTGCGCCACGACCTCGGTCCGGGGTCCGCTCCGGCGTCGAGGCGGCCTGGCAGCGGGTCAGGCGCCGGTCACGTCGAGGCCCCTCGCTTCCGTGTCGCTGTACGGCCTGCGCCGATCGGCGAGAGCAGATCGACTACGCGCCATCCGGCCGTCGAGCAGAGCCCCGGCGAGACTCTCGCAACAAGTGGCATTCGCCACAATTCACCCCCTTCGGGACGGATGAATGCATAAAAATAGTTCTTTAAAGCCGGTTGCACTCCTCCGGTAACCAGCTCCAGGGATTCAACGACCAGCGTCACGGGAGAAGCGTTTGATCACGGCACGTAAGCGAAGCACCGGGCTGATGGCTACGGCCGGCGTACTCGGCGGCGTACTCGCACTCACGGCCCTCGGCGGTACCAGCAACGCCGCCACCAGCGGCGACGCCGTCGGGAATCAGCCGAAATCGCAGACGCAGGAAAATCAGGCGGGCACCCAGGACGCTTCCGACGCCCGAATAAAGATCACGCCCGGGCAGGGTGCCTACGGCGTCGGAATCAACGGCCCTGCCAAAGTCACGGTCAGCAACGGCACGCTCACCAAGGTGACCATGACCGCCGTCGCGACCGGTGCCGAGATTCCGGGCACCCTGTCCGCGGACGGCACGTCCTGGAAGTCGAACGGCCGGCTGGAGCGGGCCGCCAGATACCAGGTCGCCGCAGAGGCCCAGGACGCCAAGGGCCGGTCCGTCACCGGGAACGCCACGATCACCACGGTCTCCCCGGCCAACGACTTCATCGGGCACCTCTCCCCCGAGGACGGCTCGACCGTCGGCGTGGGCATGCCGGTGACGGTCTCCTTCGGCAAGGCGATCAGCGACAAGGCCGCTGTGGAGTCGGAGATCCAGGTCAGCTCCAGCAGCGGGCAGCGGATCGTCGGCCACTGGTTCAACGACGACCGTCTGGATTTCCGCCCCGAGAACTACTGGAAGCCCGGCTCCACCGTCACCGTCAAGCTCACCCGCCACGGCATCCAGAAGACGGTCACGTTCAAGATCGGCCGGAGCCAGATCAGCACGGTCGACGCCAGGACGAAGCATATGACCGTCGTACGGGACGGCAAGACGATCAAGACCATCCCGATCTCGTCCGGCAGCCCCGAGCACCCGACGTACAACGGTCGGATGGTCATCTCCGAGAAGTTCAGGCAGATCCAGATGAACGGTGCGAGCGTCGGCCTCATGAAGGAGGACGGCAAGCCCGCGTACGACATCAACGACGTACCGCACGCCATGCGCCTGACCGACTCGGGCACGTTCATCCACGGCAACTACTGGGGTGCAGACTCAGTCTTCGGCAAGGTCAACACCAGCCACGGCTGCGTGGGCCTGAAGGACGTCAAGGGCGGCGGCGACGGCAAGCAGCCCGCCGCGTGGTTCTTCGACAACTCGATGATCGGTGACGTCGTGGTTGTCAAGAACTCCGCGGACAAGACCATGCTGGCCCCGGACAACGGCCTCAGCGACTGGAACATGCCGTGGAACGAGTGGGTCGCGGGCAGCACGTCCGGCTGACGCCACGTCACTCCACGCGCATGAACCCGAATCCCTTCCGCCAGGCGGCGGCCGACACCATGTCGGCCGCCGCCTGCGGCGTCAGAGCGCCTGAATGGCCCTCGACCCGGGGAGCCCTTTGGAGCAGTCACAGCGGGCCAGGGTGGACCCGGCTGTCGTCACAGTGGCTCAACGCAGCGCAGCAGGACAAAGTGGCGGCGCAGAAGAAACTCGACGCGCTCCCCACCCTCACCCGGAAGAAGGAATCCCCGCTCGACGCCCAGCAGATCCGAGAGATCACCGACAGTCTTGGAGACATTGCACAGCGCATCCACACAACCGACGCTGACAAGAAAGGCCCACTCTACGAAGCCCTGAGCATCACCATCGGTTACGAACGCGCAAAGAGGACCGCGACCGTAAGGTCGAGGCCCTCATCACCGTATCGTCAGTGATTGTTGTTTGTGATTGTGTCCGAGGGGGGACTTGAACCCCCACGCCCGATAAAGGGCACTAGCACCTCAAGCTAGCGCGTCTGCCATTCCGCCACCCGGACTAGGTGTCTGCCGCCTGGCCGGAGGTGTTCCCCGCGGCGACATGGACAACAATACCAAGGTTTCGGAGTGCCTTTCACCTGCATATCCAGGCTGTGGGAGCGGCTGCGCGAGGCCGAACGAGGGGGCATCAAGCCGCTTACCGCGGGTGATCAGACGGCCACCGAGGGTCCCCCGGACGGGGAGCCGAAGAGCCCCGGACCCGTACCGTCACTCCGCGATCCGACGCTCCTCCACCACCAGGATCTGCAGGGCCCGTACGAACGTGGCCGCCGCTTCCTCGTCCAGCGGGGCGAGGAAGCGGCGCTCCATATCCCGGCGCGCACGCTCGGCCCGGTCGAGGCAGTCCCGGCCCACGGGCGTCAGCTCCACGATGTTCTTGCGCCGGTCCTGCGGACTGCGGCGCCGCTCGACCAGCCCCTGATCCTCCAGGCCATCGATGAGCGCCACCATCGTGGTGCGGTCGACGCCGAGCCGTCCGGCCACCTCGACCTGGGACAACGGGTACTCGGCGGCGAGCACCGCCAGCACGGCGAGCTCATGGCCGTCGATCCCGAAGGGCGCCAGCGCCTCCACGGACGCCCGCGCCAGCCGCTGCTGGGCGTGCTTGAGCAGATAGCCGAGCCGGGACTCAAGGGGCACGGGAGGTACGGAAGAGCGCTCACCGGTCATGCCCAGAACTGTACCCAAAACTGATTGTCAGTACTGCTGATGATTTACTAAGCTGACCGATATGAGCGATCAACGTGTGCGCTTCGGTATCAAGACCACCCCCATGCATGTCTCCTACGACGACATCCGCCGCGTCTGGCAGGAGGCCGACGCCCTGCCCGAGATCGAGGACGCCTGGCTCTGGGACCATCTGCTTCCGCTCCGCGGCCCCAAGGACGGCCAGATCCATGAGAGTTGGACGCTGCTCAGCGCCCTTGCCGCCCAGACCGAGCGGCTGCGGCTCGGGCTCCTCGTCACCAGCAACCGCATCCGCCCGCCCGCCGTCCTCGGGAAGATCGCCTCGACCGTGGACGTGATCTCCGGCGGTCGGCTGGTCATGGGCATCGGTGTCGGCGGCACCCATCAGCCGCCCGGCGCGGGCGGGATCGCCGGCGAGAATCCGGCGATCGCCGAGTACGAGGCGTACGGGCTCTCCCTCGTCCCGCCGGGCGAGGGGGTCGCCCGGCTCGGCGAGACGGTCGAGATCCTGCGCCGGATGTGGACGCAGGACGACCCCTTCGACTTCGAGGGGCGTTACTACCGGCTGCGTGGCACGCGGAACGAGCCCAAGCCGGTGCAGCGGCCCGGGCCACCCCTGCTGATCGGCGGCTGGGGGACTCGACTGCTGCGGCTCGTCGCCGAGCAGGCCGACATCTGGAACGTCCCCGGACCGCCGCACAACGACGTCGAGTTCGTCGCCGAGCGCGGTCGGGTGCTGGACGCGCACTGTGCGGACATCGGACGGGATCCGCGTGAGATCACCCGTTCCGTACAGGTCGTCGTCTCGTACGACGATCCCGCCGCCACCCGTGCCACCGTCGCCGATCTCATCGGCATCGGGGTGAACCATGTCGTGCTCAGTCTGCCCCAGCCCTACCCGACGGGTGTCGCCCGCTGGCTGGTGGACGAGATCATCGAAGGAGTCCGCAGGAGTCCGAGAGAGCGGGCGGCGCCCTGAAGCGGGTACCGCCCACCCTCATCTCACGGAACGAGCTGATACTCGGGGAAGTTGCCCGGCAGCCGCTCCCCCGCCGGCCCCTGCGTGACGGCGCGCACGAGCAGCTCGCCGCCGACGAAGGCGCCGCGCCAGGACGCACCGAGGCCGCCGAAGAGCTCGTCGCGGTCGCCGCGGGAGCGGGGCTTTCCGCGGCCGACCTTGAACGCGCGGATCTGCGGGGCCAGTCGGGTGTACGTCGCCTCGTCGTCCGTGGACAGCGTGGCGACGAGCGCGCCGTTCGATGCGTTCATCGCGGCGAGCAGCTCCGCCTCGGTGTCGACCAGGACGATGGTGTCGACCGGGCCGAAGGGCTCCGCGTGGTGCAGCGGTGAGGACGGCGGCGGGTTCAGGAGCGTGACCGGTTGGACGTACGCCGCCGTGTCCTGGCCGGGCAGGAAGCGTGCGTCGGTCAGCCTGCCGCGGTGCAGCGGGACGGCGCCGCGGTCGATGGCCTCCGCCACCTGGTCGTGCAGTTCCTTCGCCTTGGCCGCGTTGATGACGGGCCCGAAGTCCAGCGCGGGGTAGGGGTCTTCGGGGTGCTCGACGGCCAGTGGGTGACCGACCCGCAGGGTGCGGACGGCGGGGAGGTAGGCGGCGAGGAACTCGTCGAACAGCGAGCGCTGGACGACGAAGCGCGGGTAGGCGGTGCAGCGCTGCTTGCCGTAGTCGAAGAGCTTGGGGATGACGGCCGTCAGTGCGTCCCAGTCCGTGTGGTTCCAGATGCCCCAGGTGTTGAGTCCCTCCTGTTCGAGTACATGCCGCTTGCCGAGGTCGGCGACGGCGGTGGCCACCGCGGCGCCCGTGTCACGGCCGCCGACGAAGGAGACGCAGCCGATCTCGGGCGCGCGGACCAGTGCCTCCGACAGCTCGCCTCCGCTGCCGCTGACGAGGGTGACGGGGATCCCTTCGCGTGCGGCGAGCGCGCCGGCCAGGGTGAGGCAGGCGACGCCGCCGTCGGTCGGGGTCTTGGCGATGACCGCGTTCCCTGCCAATGCCTGTACCAGCATTGCGTGAACGAGCACGCTCATCGGGTAGTTCCAGCTCGCGATGTTGGACACGGGCCCCTCGAGCGGAGCCCGGCCGTCCACCATGGGCTCGATGCCGTCGACGTACCAGCGCACGCCGTCGATCGCCCGGTCCACGTCGGCCTGCGCGAGCCGCCAGGGCTTGCCGATCTCCCAGACGAGGAGGAGGGCGAGCAGCTCGCGATGCTCGGTCAGGGCGTCGAGGGTGGCCGCGACGCGCGCCCGTCGTTCGGCGAGCGGGACGTGGCGCCAGGCCCGGTGCTGGTCGAGTGAGGCCCGTACGGCCTGGTGAGCGGTTGCGGCGTTCAGGCGGGGCGGGCCAGCGATGGGGCTTCCGTCGACCGGACTGGTGGCGGGCAGTGCCCGGCCGTCCGCCCGCCAGGAGGCGTCCCAGAGATTGAGGACGCGGTCCTCCTGGAACGCCTCGGGGGCGACGGCGAGGCAGCGCTGCCAGGCGTCGTCCCAGGACGTACCGGACTTCAGGACGAGGGGGGTGTTGAGGGTGGATGCCATTCGGATGTCTCCGCTCTCGGTGCACAGTCGGGGGCGGGAGGTGCCTGGCTCCTGCCGAGCTGCATGGTGCACGGGCCCGGACGAGGAGTGGTCGCATCCGTGCGGAGGAGGACGGTGGTCGCGTCCGCACGGAGGGAAGGGTTCGTACGCGATGGGTGGTCGCGTACGTACGGAGGAAGGTACTGAGGAGGCTCCGCTCGTGACAGTCACCTCACATCAACTATGAGTGACGTCTCATCTCACCCCTGTGTGGCGACACGCTCCGATGCCAACCGGGTCAGCACCAGCCGGGCCGTCTCGGTCGGTGTGCCGCCCACCCGTACTCCGGCCGCCTCGAGGGCCTCCTTCTTGGCCTGTGCGGTGCCCGACGAGCCGGAGACGATCGCGCCCGCGTGGCCCATC
The DNA here is from genome assembly GCF_042885015.1 of Streptomyces sp. NPDC058086. Classification (NCBI taxonomy): domain Bacteria; kingdom Bacillati; phylum Actinomycetota; class Actinomycetes; order Kitasatosporales; family Streptomycetaceae; genus Streptomyces; species Streptomyces sp. NPDC058086. Next base: position 200,604 of record NZ_JBHVST010000004.1, read on the forward strand.
GTCTTGCCCTCGGGCGCGGTGAAACCGGCGATGTAGGCGACGACGGGCTTGGTGACGTGGTCGCGGACGTACGCGGCGGCCCGCTCCTCCGCGTCGCCGCCGATCTCGCCGATGAGGACGACGAGTTCGGTGTCGGGGTCGTCCTGGAAGGCGGCCAGGCAGTCGATGTGTGTGGTGCCGACGACGGGGTCGCCGCCGATGCCCACGCACGTCGAGAACCCGATGTCGCGGAGTTCGTGCATGAGTTGGTACGTCAGTGTGCCCGACTTGGACACCAGGCCGATGCGCCCCGGCTTGGTGATGTCGGCGGGGATGATGCCCGCGTTCGACTGCCCCGGAGTGATCAGGCCCGGGCAGTTGGGGCCGATGACGCGGGTGCCCTTCGTGGCGGCGTACGCATGGAAGGCGACGGAGTCGTGGACGGGGATGCCCTCGGTGATGACGACGGCGAGCCCGATGCCCGCGTCGGCGGCCTCGGCCACCGCGGCCTTGGCGAACGCGGGCGGTACGAACACGACGGTGACGTCGGCGCCGGTCGCCGCCATCCCCTCGCGCACCGAGCCGAAGACGGGCACCGCCCGGTCGTCGAAGTCGACGGTCCGGCCCGCCTTGCGCGGGTTGACCCCGCCGACGACGTCCGTGCCGGCGGCGAGCATCCGCCGGGTGTGCTTCATGCCCTCGCCACCGGTCATGCCCTGGACGAGAACCTTGCTCTCCTTGGTGAGGAAGATGGCCATGTCCTGTTCCTCCTTCAGCCGGCGGTGGCGAGTCGGGCCGCGCGGTGTGCGGCGTCGTCCATGGTGGTGGCCTGCTGGACCAGGGGGTGCGCGCGTCCGTCGAGGATGGCGCGGCCGCGGACGGCGTTGTTGCCGTCGAGGCGGACCACGAGGGGTTTGGTCAACCGCACGGTCTCCAGCGCCCGCACGATGCCGTCGGCGACCGCGTCGCAGGCCGTGATGCCGCCGAAGACGTTGACGAAGACGGATTTCACGGCCGGGTCGGAGAGGATCACGGAGAGGCCGTCGGCCATGATCTGGGCGGAGGCTCCGCCGCCGATGTCGAGGAAGTTGGCGGGGCGTGCGCCGCAGCCCGCGACCACGTCGAGCGTCGACATGACGAGGCCCGCGCCGTTGCCGATGATGCCGACCTCGCCGTCCAGTTTGACGTAGTTGAGGCCCTTGGCCGCGGCAGCCGCCTCGAGGGGGTCGTCGTGCCCTGCCTCCTGCTCACCCCAACGTGCCTGACGGAAGCGGGCGTTGTCGTCGAGGGTGACCTTGCCGTCCAAAGCGAGGATCTGCCCCCGGGCGGTGCGTACGAGGGGGTTCACCTCGACGAGCACGGCGTCCTCTCGGGTCAGCACCCCCCAGAGGCGTACGAGAACGTCGACGGACTCCGGGGGCAGCCCCGCGGCCTCGGCGATCTCGGTCGCCTTCGCCGAGGTGACACCCTCGGCCGGGTCGACGAGGACACGCGCCACCGCCTCCGGGCGGCTCGCGGCCACCTCCTCGATCTCCATGCCGCCCTCGGCCGACGCGATCGCGAGGAAGCGTCCGGCGGCGCGGTCGAGGACGTAACTGACGTAGAACTCGCTCTCGATGTCGACCGGTTGGGCCAGCATCACCTTGCCGACCGTGTGGCCCTTGATGTCCATGCCGAGAATCTGACGCACCGTGAGCTCGGCGGCGGCCGGGTCGGCGGCGAGTTTGACGCCACCCGCCTTGCCGCGTCCACCGGTCTTCACCTGGGCCTTTACGACGACTCGGCCGCCGAGCCGGCGGGCGATCGCGCGTGCTTCCTTGGGCGAGTCCGTGACCTCGGCCCTCGGCACCAAGATGCCGTGTTCCTCGAAGAGTTCCCTTGCCTGGTGCTCGTACAGGTCCATCACCGGCTCCTGACTGCTGTGTCTGTCCGGGGAGCGACCCCCAGACCCCGGGAAAATGCCGCACGCCCCCTGGACACCACCCACCGGATGCGGGATAACAAGCTTCATACAGTATTCGTCGACTGTATGCAATGTACCGCGAGAGCGTTCCAACCCCCTACGAAGGGACAGGACTTCGCCATGCCCGACGACATCAGCCAGGACTCCATCTCCGGTGGGCATCTGGTCGCCAAGGCACTCAAAGCAGAAGGTGTGGAGGTCATCTACACCCTGTGCGGCGGCCACATCATCGACATCTACGACGGCTGCGTCGACGAAGGCATAGAGGTCGTCGACGTCCGTCACGAACAGGTCGCCGCCCACGCCGCCGACGGCTACGCACGCATCACCGGCAAGCCCGGATGCGCCGTCGTCACGGCAGGTCCCGGTACGACCGACGCCGTGACGGGCGTCGCGAACGCCTTCCGCGCCGAGTCCCCGATGCTGCTCATCGGCGGCCAGGGGGCGCACACCCAGCACAAGATGGGGTCCCTGCAGGACCTGCCGCACGTCGACATGATGACGCCGATCACCAAGTTCGCGGCGACGGTGCCGGACACGGCGCGCGCCGCCGACATGGTGTCGATGGCGTTCCGGGAGTGCTTCCACGGCGCGCCCGGCCCCTCCTTCCTGGAGATCCCGCGCGATGTCCTGGACGCCAGGGTGCCGGTGGAGAAGGCCCGGATCCCGGCCGCCGGCCACTACCGGGCCTCGACCCGCTCGGCCGGTGACCCCGAGGCGATCGAGAAGCTCGCCGACCTCCTCGTCCACGCCGAGAAGCCCGCGATCCTGCTGGGCAGCCAGGTGTGGACGACGCGCGGTACCGCGTCCGCCATCGAGCTCGTCCGCACCCTCAACATCCCGGCGTACATGAACGGCGCCGGGCGCGGCACGCTGCCGCCCGGGGACCCGCACCACTTCCAGCTCTCGCGCCGGTACGCCTTCTCCAACGCCGATGTCATCGTCATCGTGGGTACGCCCTTCGACTTCCGCATGGGCTACGGCAAGCGGCTCTCCCCGGACGCGACCGTCGTGCAGATCGACCTCGACTACCGGACCGTCGGCAAGAACCGGGACATCGACCTCGGAATCGTCGGCGACGCGGGTCTGATCCTGAAGTCGGTCACCGAAGCGGCCTCAGGGCGTCTCAACGGCGGCGCGTCCAAGCGCAAGGAGTGGCTGGACGAGCTGCGGGCCGCCGAGCAGACGGCCATCGACAAGCGGCTGCCCAGCCTGAAGTCGGACGCCTCGCCGATCCACCCGTACCGCCTGGTCAGCGAGATCAACGACTTCCTGACCGAGGACTCGATCTACATCGGGGACGGCGGCGACATCGTCACCTTCTCCGGGCAGGTGGTCCAGCCCAAGTCCCCTGGGCACTGGATGGACCCGGGCCCGCTCGGGACGCTCGGCGTCGGCGTCCCGTTCGTGCTCGCGGCCAAGCAGGCACGGCCGGACAAGGAGGTCGTCGCCCTCTTCGGGGACGGCGCCTTCTCCCTCACCGGCTGGGACTTCGAGACCCTCGTCCGCTACAACCTCCCCTTCGTCGGCATCGTCGGCAACAACTCCTCCATGAACCAGATCCGTTACGGCCAGGCCCAGAAGTACGGCCTGGAACGCGAGCGGGTCGGCAACACCCTCGGTGACGTCCACTACGACAAGTTCGCGCAGATGCTGGGCGGTTACGGCGAGGAGGTCCGCGATCCCGCCGACATCGGCCCGGCGCTCCAGCGTGCCCGGGAGTCGGGCAAGCCGTCGCTGATCAACGTCTGGGTCGACCCGGACGCGTACGCCCCCGGAACCATGAACCAGACGATGTACAAGTGAGGTGCCCCCGATGACCCCGATCACCCCGATGACCCCGATGACCCCGATCGCAGGAACGTCGACCAAGGCTCTCGAAGGCGTCCGTGTCCTCGACATGACGCACGTCCAGTCGGGTCCGTCCGCCACGCAGCTGCTGGCCTGGCTGGGCGCGGACGTCGTCAAGCTGGAGGCGCCGACCGGTGACATCACCCGCAAGCAACTGCGCGACCTCCCCGACGTCGACTCCCTCTACTTCACGATGCTCAACTGCAACAAGCGGAGCATCACCCTCAACACCAAGACCGAGCGCGGCAAGGAGATCCTCACCGAACTGATCCGGCGCTCCGACGTCATGGTCGAGAACTTCGGACCGGGCGCGGTCGACCGCATGGGTTTCACCTGGGACCGCATCCAGGAGATCAATCCGCGGATCGTCTATGCCTCCATCAAGGGGTTCGGGGACGGTCCGTACACCAACTTCAAGGCGTACGAGGTCGTCGCGCAGGCCATGGGCGGGTCGATGTCGACCACCGGTTTCGAGGACGGGCCGCCGCTGGCGACGGGAGCCCAGATAGGCGACTCGGGCACGGGCGTGCACGCCGTGGCGGGGATTCTCGCGGCGCTGTACCAGCGGGAGAACACCGGGCGCGGGCAGCGGGTCAACGTGGCCATGCAGCATGCCGTGCTCAACCTCTGCCGGGTGAAGTTGCGCGATCAGCAGCGACTGACACATGGCCCGCTCGCTGAATATCCCAACGACGACTTCGGCGTCGAGGTTCCCCGCTCCGGCAACGCGTCCGGCGGCGGCCAGCCGGGCTGGGCGGTCAAGTGCGCGCCGGGCGGCCCCAACGACTACGTGTACGTCATCGTGCAGCCCGTCGGCTGGAAGCCGATCACCGAGCTCATCGGCCGGCCGGAGCTGGCGGACGACCCCGAGTGGGCGACCCCGGAGGCCCGGCTGCCACAGCTCACCAAGATGTTCCAGCTCATCGAGGAATGGTCGGCCACGCTCCCCAAGTGGGAGGTGCTGGAGAAGCTCAACGCCCACAACATCCCGTGCGGCCCCATCCTGTCCACCAAGGAGATCATCGAGGACGAGTCGCTGGTCGCCAACGAGATGGTCGTGACGGTGCCGCACCCCGAGCGGGGCGAGTTCGTGACCGTGGGCAGCCCACTGAAGCTCTCCGACTCCCCCGTGGACGTGACCAGTTCGCCGCTGCTCGGCGAGCACAACGAAGAGGTCTACATCGGCGAGCTCGGCCTCGGCGACGAGGAGCTGCACCTGCTCAAGTCGAACGGAGTGATCTGAGTGATGGCCGAAGACCGGGTGCTGAGGGTGCGCACACTCCTCGACGCCGTGCGGGCCGAGGGGCGGACCGCGCTCACCGCGCCCGAGGGAAAGGTGATCGCCGACGCGTACGCGATCGCCGTACCGGGCGAGGAACTGGCGACGGACGTCGACGAGGCGGTGGCATACGCGGCGCGCTTCGGCGGGCCCGTCGTGATGAAGATCGTCTCGCCGGACATCCTGCACAAGACCGACGCCGGCGGTGTGATCGTGGGCGTGGAGGGCGCGGCGGACGTACGTGCCGCCTTCCACAAGATCGTCGATAACGCGCGAGCCTACGACCCGCGGGCCCGCATCGAAGGCATCCAGGTCCAGGAACTGCTCCCCCAGGGACAGGAGGTCATCGTCGGCGCGGTGACCGACCCGACGTTCGGGAAGGTCGTCGCCTTCGGGCTCGGCGGGGTGCTGGTGGAGGTCCTGAAGGACGTCACCTTCCGGCTCGCCCCCGTGGACGCCGACGAGGCGCTGTCGATGCTGGACTCGATCAGGGCGGCCGAGATCCTGCGCGGGGTGCGTGGCGCGCCGCCGGTGGACCGGTGGGCGATCGCCGAGCAGATCCGCCGGGTCTCCGAACTCGTCGCGGACTTCCCCGAGATCGCCGAGGTGGACCTCAACCCGGTGATCGCCACTCCGGAGGGCGCGGTCGCCGCGGACATCCGCGTGATCCTCGCGGACTCGGTCCCCAAGGAGCGGCGCAAGTACACGCGCGAGGAGATCCTCACGTCCATGCGGCGGCTGATGGAGCCCTCGTCCGTGGCCGTGATCGGCGCCTCCAACGAGCAGGGCAAGATCGGCAATTCGGTCATGTGCAACCTCGTCGACGGGGGCTTCTCCGGCGAGATCCACCCGGTGAACCCCAAGGCCGATGACATTCAGGGCCGCAAGGCGTACAAGAGTGTCACCGACGTTCCCGGTGAGGTGGATGTGGCGGTCTTCGCGATCCCCGCCAAGTTCGTGGCCTCGGCCCTGGAGGAGGTGGGACGCAAGGGGATCCCCAACGCCGTACTGATCCCCTCCGGGTTCGCGGAGACCGGCGAGCACGAGCTCCAGGACGAGATCGTGGCCATCGCCGAGCGGCACGGCATCCGGCTGCTCGGGCCGAACATCTACGGTTACTACTCGACGTGGCAGGACCTGTGTGCCACGTTCTGCACACCGTACGACGTGAAGGGCGGCGTCGCGCTCACCTCGCAGTCCGGTGGCATAGGAATGGCCATCCTGGGCTTCGCGCGCACTACGAAGACGGGTGTTTCCGCGATCGTCGGGCTCGGCAACAAGTCGGACCTCGACGAGGACGACCTGCTCACCTGGTTCGGTGAGGACCCGCACACCGAGTGCATCGCGATGCATCTGGAGGACCTGAAGGACGGCCGCGCCTTCGTGGCGGCGGCGCGCGCGACGGTCCCCAAGAAGCCGGTCGTCGTCCTGAAGGCGGGGCGTACGGCCGCCGGGGCGAAGGCCGCCGGCTCGCACACGGGCGCGCTCGCGGGCGACGACGCCGTGTACGAGGACATCCTGAAGCAGGCCGGCGTGATCCGGGCTCCCGGGCTGAACGAAATGCTGGAGTACGCGCGCGCGTTGCCAGTGCTTCCCACCCCCAAGGGCGACAACGTCGTCATCATCACGGGCGCGGGCGGCAGTGGTGTGCTCCTGTCCGACGCGGTGACGGACAACGAACTGTCCCTGATGGAGATCCCGCCGGACCTGGACGCGTCCTTCAGGGCCTTCATCCCGCCCTTCGGGGCCGCGGGCAACCCGGTGGACATCACCGGGGGCGAGCCGCCGTCGACGTACGAGGCGACGATCCGGCTGGGCCTGGAGGACCCGCGCATCCACGCCCTCGTCCTCGGCTACTGGCACACCATCGTGACCCCGCCCATGGTCTTCGCCGAGCTCACCGCGCGCGTGGTGGCCGAATTCCGTGAGCGCGGCATCGAGAAGCCCGTGGTGGCGTCGCTCGCGGGTGACGTCGAGGTCGAGGAGGCCTGCCAGTACCTGTACGAGCGGGGGGTCGTGGCGTACCCGTACACGACGGAGAAGCCGGTGGCCGTGCTCGGCGCGAAGTATCGCTGGGCGCGGGCTGCGGGCCTGTTGGGGGGCGGTTCATGAGGTGAACCAGGGCGGGGACGGCCGACGGTGCGCGTCGGCCGCCCCCAGGACCCGTGCGCACACGAAAGGCATTTGGACAGGGGGCGCTGGCCAGAGCTTTCGACGCAAGGGGTGCTGAACCGACATGACAACCACCGACCTATCGACATCCGTCCCCTACAGGGAGGTGACGGATCGCAACGGCCGCCTGTACCGCATCGGTGAGACCGATCGGGACATCATGGGGCGACCACGCTGGACCATGGTGCTCTTCCCCTGGATGGGGATGCTGGGCATCAGCTCCTCGGAGTACGCGTTCACCTCCGCCGAGGACACCCTGCACGACGCCCATCTCTGGGGCAGTGGGCACATCTTCTGGCTGATGGGCGTCTGGATATTCTTCCAGGCCGCCGTCGCCTTCCCGGCCGGGCAACTGCGTGAGAGCGGACGGCTGCCCGCGCGGTACGCCATGATGCTCGGCGCGCTGGGCACGGTCCTGGGGTACCTCTCCCTGGCGTTCGCGCCGCACGTGACCGTCGCGTACATCGGCTTCGGCATGTTCAGCGGCATCGGCGCCGGCCTGGTGTACGCGACCTGCGTGAACATGGTCGGCAAGTGGTATCCGGAGCGCAAGGGCGGCAAGACGGGCCTGGTCAACGGCGGTTTCGCCTACGGCTCGGTGCCCTTCGTCTTCCTGTTCACCTCGTACATGGACCTCGGCAACTACCAGGGCGTCCTGGTGACGGTGGGCCTGGTCTGCTGTGCCGTGGTCGCCTTCGGGGGCTGGTTCTTCAAGGACCCGCCCAAGGGCTGGTGGCCCCCGCACGTGGACCCGCTGAAGGTGTCCGACGACCCGAGGATCCGCCGGGCGCTGGAGAAGAACCCGCCCGCCGTGAAGCAGTACACCCCCAAGGAGGCCGCCCGTACGCCCGTTCTCTGGATGATGTGGTTCTGTCTGCTGTGCACCGCCGGGATCAACATCTTCGGCATCGCCTTCCAGGTGCCGTTCGGCAAGGACATGGGATTCGCGGGCGGGATCGTGGCCACCGCGATGTCCCTGAAGGCGATCGTCAACGGCACGGGTCGCGGCGTGATCGGCTGGATCTCCGACCGCTTCGGACGCCGCAACACTCTGATCATCGTCTGTCTGGTGCTGGGCTCCGCCCAGTTCGGGGTGCTGGTCTCCGGCCAGATGGGCAGCATGCCGTTCTTCCTGTTCTGCTCCATGGTCTCCGGATTCGGCGGCGGGGCGATCTTCCCGCTGTTCGCGGCCATGACGGCGGACTACTTCGGCGAGAACAACAACGCGTCCAACTACGGAATGGTCTACAGCTCGAAGCTGATCTCGGGCCTCGTGGGCTCGGGCATGGGCGCGGTCGTGGTCGGCGCGTGGGACTACCACGGGGCCTTCGTGCTCGCGGGCTCCATCGGCCTCGCCTCCGCCGTGCTGGCGCTGTTCCTCAAATCACCGGACCGGCCGAAGGCCCGGAGCATCGTCCCCAACCCGCAACCGCTCGGCGAGGAGATGGCGTGACATGACGACAGAACCCGTCGCCACCCAGGGCGCGTCGGCCACCGCCGGCGCCTCGAACCGCTCGTACCGCGAAGTCACCGACGCCCGGGGCCGTGTCTACCGGATCGGTGAGACAGACCGCGACATCCTCGGCCACTCCCGCAAGTTCATGGTGTATCTGCCGTGGATCGCCATGATGGCCATCAGCGTCTTCGAATACGCGTACGGCTCGGCCGAGGACACCCTGTCCCACGCCCACGGCTGGACGCAGAGCAACACCTTCTGGATATTGAGCGTCTGGGTTTTCTTCCAAGCCGGCATAGCCTTCCCGGCGGGCTGGCTGCGGGAGCGGGGCACCCTCACGGCCCGCAGGGCCATGTACACCGGCGCGGTCATGTGTGTGATCGGCTTCCTGGCCCTCTCGCACCTGAGCAACGTGCTGCTGGCCATCCTGGGCTTCGGCGTCATCGGCGGCCTCGGCTCCGGCCTGGTCTACGCGACCTGCATCAACATGGTCGGCAAGTGGTTCCCCGAGCGCCGGGGCGCGCGGACCGGGTTCGTCAACGGCGGATTCGCGTACGGCTCCCTGCCGTTCATCTTCATCTTCAACTACGCGTTCGACACCGGGAACTACCACCGTGTCCTGGACCTCATCGGCTGCTACGTGATGATCGTCGTGCTGTCCTGCGCGTTCTTCTTCAAGGACCCGCCGAAGAACTGGTGGCCCGCGGACATCGACCCGCTGACGTACGGCGGCAACAGCAAGACCTCCGCCGCCCTCGCGAAGAACCCTCCCGCGGTGAAGCAGTACACGCCCAAGGAGGCCATCAGGACGGGTGTGCTGCCCCTGATGTGGATCACGCTGGTCATGACGGCGGGCGTGTCGATCTTCGGGATCTCCTTCCAGGTCGACTTCGCCAAGGAGGTGGGCTTCGGTCCGCTGGTGGCGGCGTCCTCGATGGGCATCATGGCCGTCATCAACGGGATCGGCCGGGCGGTGGTGGGCTGGCTGTCCGACACCTGGGGCCGCAAGCTGACCCTGGTGTTCGTCATCGTCGTGCTGGGGCTCGCGCAGTTCGGCGTGATCTGGGCCGGTGACATCAAGAGCGAGTGGCTGTTCCTGTTCTTCGCCTTCCTCTCCGGGTTCGGCGGCGGCGCGTTCTACCCGATGTTCGCGGCCCTGACCCCGGACTACTTCGGCGAGAACTACAACGCCACCAACTATGGCCTGGTGTACAGCGGCAAGCTGGTCAGCGGTCTGTTCGGCGGCGGTCTCGGCTCGATGGTGGTCGCGGCCTGGGGCTATAACGGCGCGTACGCGCTGGCCGGCGGTATCTCGATGCTGGCGGCGGCGATCGCGTTGCTGCTGAAGCAGCCGGGGCGCGACAGCGAGGTGCGCACTCCTCACCCGCAGCCCGCGGGCTGAGAGGTCTCCTGGTCAACGGATCGAAAGGTTTCCTCCCGGCACAGAGCACGGAGCACCGATCGGGCGGCCCTCCCCACGTGGCGCGTTGTGGGGAGGGCCGCCCGGTGCACTGCCGCGAAGCTAGTGACGCCGCTTGCGGAGGGCCGCCAGGTTGTCGTAGCCGATCTTCGCGTGCGTGAGTGACTGCCCGGGGTCCGTGGCACTCGGGGCGTTGTCCTGCTCGACCATCGGGTTGTGGTAGTTCCGGTCACCGACGCGCGAGAAGAACGTGGTGTAGTCGATGACGCCGGTGCCGAACGGCACCATGTCGTAGCCCATGCCGTTCGTCGTGTTGACGACGCCGTCCTTGGCGTGGAAGAGCGGGTAGCGCTTGTTGTTGCGGACGACGAGCCCGGCGGGATCGAACACCTTCTCCCGGGTGGAGCCGTCGTGGGCCGTGTACGTGTGGAACTTGTACTGGGCCACGTGCGCCCAGAAGATGTCCATCTCCAGCCAGACCACCTTCGGGTCGGTGATCTTCAGGAAGTACTCCAGCTTGCGGATGCCGGAGCTGCGGGTCGGGTTGCCCTGGGCGTCCAGCGGGCCCCCGTCGAGCAGGAAGCCGTACGCCGCGTCGTGGTTGTGGGTGTACAGCTTGATGCCCTCGCGGCGGGCGATCTCCCCGAGCGCGTTCCACTTGTCGGCGGCCACGTCCCAGTCGGCGCGGTAGGCACTGCCGGTGGGGTCGCCACCGGTGCCCATGTGCGCCATGCCGAGGATGTTGGCGATCTCCAGGTGCTTCTTGAAGGTGTCCAGGTCGGCCGTGGTGAGGGGCCAGGACGGGGGTATGAAGCCGTGGTTGCCCTGCGCCCGCAGCCCGTACGCGTCGAGCCAGGAACGCAGCAGCTTGGCGCCCTGTACGGACTCCAGGCTCGCGCCGCCGGGAGCGTTGGCGTGCTGGCCGTATCCGGCGAACTCCACCTGCCGGTAGCCGAAGCGCGAGAGCTGCTTGAAGACCTCGCGGAAACCGGAGGGCAGGTCGCTGGCGAGCGGGTCGCGGCCCGTGGCGTCCCGGACGGTGTAGAGGATGATGCCGCGCTTGTTCGCGGGGACGAGGACGTCACCGCCGTGGTCGTGGCCGTGGCCTCTGTCCCGGTCCTGGGCGAGGGCTGGTGAGGCGCCGAGGACGGGTGCGGCGATCGCCGCGGTCGCGACGGCGGTGCAGGTGCTGAGGAAGCGGCGGCGGTTGATGCCGAGAGTGCGGCGCAGGGCGTCGCCGGCGGCGGATTCGTCGTTGAACGCGGTCACGGTTTCTCTCTTTCGGATCGGTGTGCGGCGGTGTCGGGTGCCGGGCGGTCTGCTGCTCGTGCGCAGGTCAGAGGCGTGCGAAGCGCTCGCCGGACGCGTTGTCAGTGGCGCGTGCTTCACTTTCCGTAGTTGCTTGTGACGGGTCGTGACGGGTTGTCGCGGCTCCTACGGCCTCGTCATGCGAGGCCGGCCAGATCGAGCAGCAGGGATTTCACTTCGGTGGCCGCGATGCGGCCGGGAGCGGTGTGGGGGGTGGAGCAGATGAGGAGCGGACCTTCGTCGTCGCTCGTGGGAAGGCGGCCGTGGCTGCCGCGAATAGGTGAGGGGTCCAGCGGCACGACCGCCATGCGGTAGCGCAGGCCGAGCTTCTTGCGTGCCAGTGCCGTGGCCGCCTTCACCTTGACGTAGGGGTCGAGGGGATCCATGAAGAGTTCGACCGGGTCGTAGCCGGGTTTGCGGTGGATCTCGACGAGCTGCGCGAAGTCGGGCGCGCGGGCGTCGTCGAGCCAGTAGTAGTACGTGAACCAGGCGTCCGGCTCCGCGACGGCGACGAGTTCGCCGGAGCGCGGATGGTCGAGGTGATGGGTCTTCTTGCCCTCGTCGTCGAGGAGCCGTTCGACGCCGGGCAGGTCGGCGAGGGCTGCCTTGGTGGCCTCCAGGTCCTCGGGGCGGCGCACGTAGACATGGGCGATCTGGTGGTCGGCGACCGCGAAGGCTCGGGAGGCCATCGGGTCGAGGTACTCCATGCCGTCCTGCGTGTGCACTTCGAGGAGTCCGGCGCGGCGCAGGGCGCGGTTGATGTCGACGGGGCGGTCCGCGCGGGTGATGCCGTACTCGGAGAGCGCGACGACGGTGCGGCCTTCCGCCTTCGCGTCGTCGAGGAGGGGAGCCATGGCCGCGTCGAGGTCCGCGGCCGCCTGGAGGGAGCGCGGGTCGTCGGGGCCGAAGCGCTGGAGGTCGTAGTCGAGGTGAGGGAGGTAGCAGAGGGTCAGGTCCGGCCGACGGGTGCGGTTGATGTGGCGGGTCGCGTCGATGATCCAGCGGCTGGAGACGAGGTCTGCGCCGGGGCCCCAGAAGTGGAACAGGGGGAACGTGCCGAATTTCCGGGTGAGTTCGTCGTGCAGGGCCGGGGGCCGGGTGTAGCAGTCGGGTTCCTTGCGGCCGTCGGCGTAGTAGACGGGACGGGGAGTGACGGTGATGTCGGTGTCGGCGCCCATGGCATACCACCAGCAGATATTGGCGACCGTGTAGCCGGGATGCGCGCGCCGGGCGGCGTCCCACAGCTTGTCGCCGGACACCAGGCCGTTGTGCTGCCGCCACAGCAGTACGTCGCCCAGCTCGCGGAAGTACCAGCCGTTGCCGACGATGCCGTGCTCGGAAGGGTGGGTGCCGGTGAGGAAGGTGGACTGGGCGGCGCAGGTGACGGCGGGCAGGACGGTGCCGAGCGGGGCGCGGAAGCCGGACTGGCCGAGGGCCTTGAGGTGGGGCATGTGGTCGAGGAGACGGGGGGTGAGGCCGACGACGTCAAGGACGAGGAGAGGAGTGGGGCCGGCCGGCTCCTGTGGTGGTGGGGTCACGGCAGCTCCTTGAGGCCGAGGTCCGTCAACAGGTCCCGGGCAAGGGTGAGTTCGGCGGCGATGCCGTCGGTGAGCTGGGCGCGGGCACGGGGGCGCAGCTCCGGCGGGAGGGCCTGCCAGGTGTAGGTCTCGACCTCCAGGTGGTGGGTGAGGGGGTGCGGGCCGCCGACGAGGTGGGTCAGTGCGGCCCGCAGGACGGGGAGTGTGGAGGTGAGGGGTGCGGCGGGGGCCGCGTGCAGCGGGACGTGGAAGTGGGCGCGCCACGGGGAGGCGTCGGGCAGGGCGTCACCGGCGAGGGCCTCGCCGAGGTCGTCGGTGCCGCGCAGGCCCGCGGCGGTGAGGGTGCGGGTCTGGTGCAGGAAGCGGGGTTCGTCGAAGGCGGCGAGGGCCGCGCGGACTTCGGGGAGATGGGGGTGTTCGGCGTGCAGGGCGGCTGAGAGCTGGGATTTGACGATCGGGACGCGCGCCTGTGTGAGCGCGTCCAGGGCGGTGTGCGGGTCTTCGAAGGAGGTGGCGAGATGGCAGGTGTCGACGCAGATGCCGATGCGGTCGTGACCGATCGCGGTGAGTGGGGCGAGGGCGTCGCGGGTGGTCTCGACGGTGCAGCCGGGTTCCGGTTCCAGGCCGATGCGCAGGGAGCGGCCGGTGAGTTCATGGAGGGCGTCGAGGCGTTCGGCGAGCGTGGCCAGCGCGGTGTGCGCCGCCGTCGCCCGCTCCTGGTCGTATGCGGTGCGCCAGGCGAGGGGCAGGGTGGAGATGCTGCCTTCGGTGACGTCGTCGGGCAGGAGCTGGGCGAGGACTCTGGCCAGGTCGGTGGTGTGGGCGAGACGTTCGGGGTCGGCCCAGTCCGGCTGGTAGACGCGGTACTTGACCTCTTCGGCGCCGAAGCCTTCATAGGGGAAGCCGTTGAGGGTGACGACTTCGAGGCCGCGGCGTTCGAGTTCGGTGCGCAGGCCGCGCAGCGCAGAGGGGTCGGTGACGAGGGCGTGGGCGGCGTCCCTGGCCAGCCACAGGCCGATGCCGAGGCGGTCGCGGCCGAGGCGGCGGCGGACGGGTTCGCAGTGGTCGCGGAGTTGGGCGAGGACGCCGTCGAGGGTTTCGGCCGGGTGGACGTTGGTGCAGTAGGCGAGGTGGACGGTGGAGCCGTCGGGGTGGCGGAAGCGCATCGCTCACTCCCCGCCGCGCAGGATGGAGTTGCCTTCGTGGGTGACGTCGAGGGTGGTGACGTCGAGGTTCAGCCGTCCGCTGAGGCCGTAGAAGGCGACGGGGTTGCGCCACAGCACCCGGTCGACGTCGTCGTCGGTGAAACCGGCGGCCAGCAGGGCGTCGGCGACGCGGCGGGTCTTGAGGGGGTCGCTTCTTCCCCAGTCCGCGGCCGAGTTGACCAGCACCCGCTCCGGCCCGTACTCCGCCAGGACGGCGACCATGCGTTCCTCGTCCATCTTGGTGTCGGGATAGACGGAGAAGCCCAGCCAGCAGCCGCTGTCCTTGGCCTCCTTGACGGTGTTCTCGTTGAGGTGGTCGACCAGGACGCGGTCCGGGGACAACGCGGACTCCCGGACGACGTCGAGGGTGCGGCGCAGGCCGGCCTGCTTGTCGCGGTGCGGAGTGTGGACGAGCACGGGGAGCCCGTGGTCGGCGGCGAGCTGCAGCTGGGCGGCGAGGGCGGTGTCCTCGGCGGGGGTCATCGAGTCGTAGCCGATCTCGCCCACGGCCACGACCTGGTCCTTGACGAGATAGCGGGGCAGCTCGTCGAGGACGGGGACGCAGCGGGGGTCGTTCGCCTCCTTGGGGTTGAGGGCGAGCGCGCAGTGGTGGGCGATGCCGTACTGGGCGGCGCGGAAGGGTTCCCAGCCGAGGAGGGAGTCGAAGTAGTCGAGGAAGGAGGCGACCGAGGTGCGGGGCTGGCCGAGCCAGAAGGAGGGCTCGACGAGGGCGCGGACACCGGCGGTGTGCATGGCCTCGTAGTCGTCGGTGGTCCTTGACGTCATGTGGATGTGGGGGTCGAAGATGCGCATCAGGACTCCTTGCCGGATGTGCGGGAGGCGCCGCACGGGCCTGCTGGGGCGGCGGTGGGCTCGGTCAGGGCCAGCACGCGGTGCAGGTCCTCGGGGACGGGACGGTCCGCGGCGGTGCGTTCGCGCGCGTAGTCGCCGAGCATCCGGGCGAGTTCGGCGTCCGCGTGGGCGCGCGGCGCCAGGTCGGCCACGACGTCCACGGGTACGCCGGTGAACAAGCACTTGAGGACGGCGTGCCGCCAGGTGTGGGCGTCCAGGTGGCGGGCGGCGTACGGGCCGAGGGCGGCGGCGACGAGCCGGGTGTCGTTGGTGCGCAGGGCGTCCTCGACGAGGGGCAGCGCGTCGGGGCCGGGCACGAGGTGGGGCAGGGCGCGCAGGACGGCCCGGCGTTCGGCGGCCGTGCCCTGCCGGTAGACGCGGGCGAGTGCGTCCGGGTCGGCGCGGGCGGCGTGCAGGAGGAGCACCCGGACGGCGTCGGCGTACTCGGGGCCGCAGCGGCGGCCCGCCTCTGCGATGCGCAACTCCCATACGGAGATGGGGCCGTGGGTGCCGGGGTGGTCGGCGGCCTCGTCGAGGGCCTGGTCCAGCCAGACGCGGGCGGCCGGGGCGAGGGAGGTGTTCAGGCGGGTGTGCAGGGCGGCGAGGGCGGGTTCGGCCGGGTGGCTCGCCGTGCTGCCGTGGGGTGCGTGCGGGTGGTGGTTCACGGGGTGCTCCCTTCGGCGCCTGCGGGGATCGCCCGGGCCGCGCGGTGGAGGAACGGAAGGGACTGTGCGGCGAAGTGGGGGCCCGCATGGGAGTGGCGGGGCAGTTCGACGACGGTCAGCGCCTGGTAGCCGGTGGCGGCCAGGGCTTCGAGTACGGGCGGGAAGTCGATCTCCCCGTCCCCGAACGGGAGGTGTTCGTGGTGGCCGCGGCGCATGTCCTCGATCTGGACGTGCCGCAGCCAGGGGGCGGCGGCACGGACGCAGTCGACGGGAGACAGGGGTTCCAGGCACTGGCAGTGGCCGATGTCGAGGGTGAGGCCTAGGGCGGGCGGGTCGCCGAGGAGGCGGCGCAGGTGGTGGAAGTCGGCGAGGGTGGCGAGGAGATGGCCGGGTTCGGGTTCGACGGCGAGTGGGATGCCGGCGTGGGTGGCCGCGTCCAGTACGGGGGTGAGTGCCTCGGCGAGGCGCTTCCAGGCGGTGTCCTCGGCTGTGTCGGCTGGGTTGGCCGAGCTGGCCGGGTCGGCCGGGAGTACGCCGCTGAAGCAGTGGACGGCGTGGGCGCCGAGGTCGGCGGCGATCCGGACGGCGCGGATGAGCAGGTCGACGCGGCGGGCCCGGTCGGCCGGGTCCGGGTCGAGGAGCGAGGGGCCGTGCTTGCGGCGCGGGTCGAGGACATAGCGGGCGCCGGTTTCGACGGTGACGCCGAGTCCGAGGGTGTCCAGCCTGCGAGCGACCTTCCGGGTGCGGGCGGCGACGTCCGGGGCCAGGGGGTCCAGGTGCATGTGGTCGAGGGTCAGGCCGACGCCGTCGTAGCCGAGGTCCGCGAGGAGGGCGAGGGCGTCGCCGAGGCGGAGGTCGGCGAGACCGTTGGTGCCGTAGCCGAAGCGGAGGGGGTGGGCGTTCGTGGCGCGGGGCCGGGGGTTCGTGCGGCGGGGGGCCGGGGTCATGTGACGCTCACCTTCCTCGCGAATCTGCGGGCCGCCGGGGCGAGGGCGGCTGTGAGAAGGGCGGAGGCGAGGGCGCCTGAGCGGGCCGCGAGGGCGGCCTGTAGGGGGATCATCGCGCGGATTCCGCCGCCGACCGCTCGTTGGGTGAGCGGGGGTGAGGGGTTGAGGGTGGCGTGGAGGAGGGGGCGGCCCGAGGTGGTGACGAAGGCGGCGGCGAGGGCGGTGCGCAGGGCGTCCGCGGCGGGGGGCCGGGAGGGGGCCTCGCCCGAGGCCCCCGGGGTCCTCGTCAACCGCCAGGCGAGCGTGCCCGTCGTGATGAGCGCGGCGAGCGGTGCGAGCGGCGAACCGCCCCGGGTCTCATCGCGGGACACCGTGGTCACCGCGAGGGTGTGGGTGGCCAGGGTCAGGGCGGCGGGCAGGGCGGGACGGACGCTGCCGCCGGTGGCCGTCGCGCCGAGGAGCAGGTCCAGGCCGCGCGCGGTGGCCATCGCCGTCGGCCCGGCGGGGGTTCGCTTGAGCGCGAGGTCGTACGCCCAGACGCTGGCCGCGAGGGGGGCCGCGACGGCGAGGGCGGGGCGTCCGGCGCTTGCTGCCAGGGCCAGGCCCGTCGCCGTGAGGGCGCCTGCGGCGGCGAGGGCCGCGGCCGGTCGGATGCGTCCGGAGGGCAGCGGGCGGTGTGGGCGTTCGAGGGCGTCCTCGGTCTGGTCGGCCCAGTCGTTGAGGGCCATGCCCGCCTCGTACAGGCAGATGGAGGAGGCGATGGCCAGCAGGGTGCGGAGGTTGGGGCGGGTGCCGGTCGTGGCGGCACCCGCGAGGGCGTCGCCCGGGACGGTGAACAGGGCGGGCAGGCGGAGGAGTTCGGCCCAAGCCCCTGCCCCTGCCCCTGCCCCTGCCGTCGAACTCGCTCGTGGGCTCCGCGGCGGGCTCGTCGTGGTCGGGCGGTCCGGCCTGGGCGAGCGCGGCTTCATCGGGTCTCCCCGGGGAGTGCGCGCAGCCGCCCCGCGAGCCCCGCCAGGGCCGCGTACTGCTCGCCGAGCGCCGCGGGCCCATCGCCCACCGGGTCCTTGAAGTAGAAGCCGAGTTCGCTCAGGGGGCCGGAGAGTTCGGCCTCGTGCGCGCGGGACACCAGGCGTGCGAGGTCGAGGACCAGGGGAGCCGCCAGTGCGGAGTCACAGCCCTGCCAGGTGGTCTGGAGGATCATCCGGGTGCCGAGGAAGCCGTCGAAGGCGATGTGGTCCCAGGCGGTCTTCCAGTCGCCGAGAGCCGGTACGTCGTCGATGTGCACCTCGCCCTGCGGGGCCCCGCCCAGGGTGTCCGCGAGGACCCGTTCCTTGCCGGCGTTCTTGGCCGCGGCGGCGGCCGGGTCGGCGAGGGAGGCGCCGTCACCGCCGCCGAGCAGGTTGGTGCCGGACCAGGCGCGGACCGCCAGCGCGCGCTGCGCGAACATCGGGCCGAGCACCGACCGCAGCAGGGTCTGGCCCGTCTTGCCGTCGCGGCCGGCGTACGGGAGGCCACCGGCGCGTGCCGTCGAGGCCAGCGCCGGGTGGTGCAGGCCGGTGGACGGGGTGAAGTTCACGTAGGGGCAGCCGGCCGCCAGCGCTGCCGCCGCGTACAGCGAACTCGGAGGCAGGGCGGAGCCCACGGGTGCGGGTTCGGTGGAGGCCACGTTCAGCACGACCGCACGGGTCAGGCCCCGTCGCCGTACGAAGTCGCGCAGGTCGGCCGCGAAGGCGTCCACGAGTTCGGAGTCGTCCCGTGTGTCGCCGGGGGCGGGGCCGCCGGGGCGGATCTCCGCGTCGGCGGCCTCCAGTTCGGCCGCGACCGCCGAGGGGAGGCCGGGTGGCAGCACACCACCGGCGGCCAGGGCCTCGGCCCGTTTCGGCAGTGGGCAGTCGACGGTGTCATGGCCGCCGAAGACGAGGGAGGACAGGGTGGGCAGGCCGCACTCGGCGAAGAGGGACGTCTCGGTGACCATGCCCGTCGGGGGGTGCAGGCCGGCGGTGAGGGCCGCGCAGCCCGCGATGACGGTGGTGGCGACGGAGCCGCGGGCTCCGATCAGCCACACCCCCACCCGAGGTTCGGAAAGGGACGCGGGCATGGGGGACATGGGCAGCCTCCTTGTCGTACGTCAGCCACACAGGAGATGAGGAGAGGAGAGAGAAGCGAGGTGGGTGAGACGGCGGGCGGGGGTCCGGCGTCCCCCGCCCGCCGCCGGTCAGTCGCCCTTGGTGGGCAGTTCCTTGATCCGGACGTCGCGGAAGGACACCTGGTCGTCGGCTCCGTGGTTCTGGAGGCCGATGTGTCCGTCGCGCAGGCTTCGTACCGGATCGGTGTTGGTGAAATCGTTGATCTTCACGCCGTTGAGCCAGACGCGGAGGTGCTCGCCCTCCACGCGGATCTCGTACGTGTTCCACTCCCCCGGCGGGTTCAGCGCGCGGTCGCGCTTCTTCAGGTCGGCGGACTGGAAGCTGTACACGGCCCCGGTGGTGCGGTCGGGGGCGTCGGTCGCATCGATCTGGATCTCGTAGCCGTTGTCGACGGCCGACCAGGGGTCGTCGGACTCCGGAAACCCGACGAACACTCCGGAGTTGTCGTCCCCGGCCACCCGCCAGTCCAGCTTCAGCGAGTACGAGCCGAACTCTGAACCGGCGTACCAGAGCATCCCCAGGCCGTCGTGCGACGTCAGCGTGCCGTCGTCGCTCAGCGAGAACGAACCCGGGCCCGCCTGTTTCCACGCCGTCAGCGACCCGGCCGTGCCGTCGAAGAGCGGCCGGTAGCCGTTCTCCGGGCGGCAGTCGGCCTGGGCGGCGCCGATGGCGTACCGGATGCCGCCCAGCAGGTGCTGCCGGAAGGCGGGTTCGGCGTACGACTCCTTGGTGTGGCCGCCCCCGGTGTAGAAGGCGCGGCCGCCCCGGTACTCCTGGCACCAGGCGATCGGATGGTCGCCGCTCATCGTGCCGCCGGTGTACGAGGACTCGTCGAGCGAGGCGAGGACGTGGGCCCGGTCGCGCGGATTCGAGCGGTAGTTGTACCACTCGTCCGTGCGCTCCCAGGATCTCGGGAGCCCCGAGGTCGCCGGGTGGGAGCGGTCCTCGACGGTGACCGTCGCGGGCTGGATCGCGGGGTGCGACTGGAAGTACGCGCCCGCGAGGCCGCCGTAGAAGGCCCAGTCGTACTCGGTGTCGGCGGCCGCGTGGATGCCCACATAGCCGCCGCCCCGCTTGATGTACCGCTCGAAGGCGGCCTGTTGGGTGGTGTCGAGGACGTCACCGGTCGTCGAGAGGAACACGACGGCGTCGTACCGCGCCAGGTTGCGTGCGGTGAAGGCGCCTGCGTCCTCCGTGGCGTCGACCGCGAAGCCGCCCGTGGTCCCGAGCTCCCGTACGGCCGCGATCCCCTCGGGGATCGAGTCGTGCCGGAAGCCCGCGGTCTTCGAGAAGACCAGGACCCGGCTCCTGTCGGCACCGTCCGCGCCCTTCGACGCCGCCGGTCCCGACACGCAGCCGAGGAGCAGGCCGGCAGCGGCACCCACGGTCAGCATGCGTACCGATGTGCGCATGACCGTCACCCCCCGTCAGCTCGTCGTGAAGGTGAAGTCGTCCACGTCGTAGAGCGCTCCGGTGCCGCTTCCCTTGAAGACGAGGTAGAGCGTGGTGGTGCCGCGCGGGGCGTGCGCGAGATCGGCGCTCACGTCCTGGAAGGTGTCCCAGCCGCCCGTCACCGATACGGTCGCCCGGCCCAGCGTGCGGCCGGTCGGGGAGCCCGCGCGGATCTCGAGGGTGCCGCCCGTGCCGGCGGAGGACACGCGTGCCGTGATCTTCTTGGCGTCGCTCAGGGAGTAGGGCGTGAAGGAGATCCAGTCGCCGTTGTCGATGTCGCCGACGGTCTTGCCGCCGTGCGCGGTGGTCTTCGACTGGACGGTGATGCCGGAGGCCTTGCCGTAGTGCTCGGCCTGGCGGTGCTTGGGCTGGAGCACGTTCTGATCGTGGGTGGTCAGCGGGGCCTGGCCGCCGCCTCCGCCGTCGGTGTACTCGGCGTCGAGGACTCCGAAGATGTTGGCGTCCTGGTCGTGGCCGCCGTCGGCACTGGTCTGGAGGGTGCCGGAGCAGCCGTTCGCCGAGGTGAGCGGGTGGCCGTGGCTGTCGTGGCCGAGGATGAAGGTGACCTTCACCTTGGCGCAGTCGATCGCGCGGCCGTCCTCGGGGTCGGTGACCTTCACCTTGAACGGCACGGGGTCACCGAAGCTGAACAGCTGGCCGTCACGCGGTTGTTCGATCACGACCTTGGGTGCGGTGTTGCCGACCACGATCTGCACGCTCGCGCTGCCGGTGCGGCCGGTCGCGTCCTTCGCGGTCACCGTCGCCGTGTAGGTGCCGTTCGCCTTGTACTTGTGGGACGGGTTCGCCGCCGTCGACGTGCCGCCGTCGCCGAAGTCCCAGCTGTAGGTGAGGGCGTCGCCGTCAGCGTCGGACGAACCGGCCGAGGAGAAGCTCACCTTGAGAGCGGCCTGTCCCGAGGTGCGGTCGGCCGCGGCCTGCGCGACGGGCGAGTGGCCGTCGGTAGCGTTCTCGATGCGGTAGAGGCCCGAGTTCTCGTCGCCGCCGAACCAGGCGGTGCCGTAGTCGAGGACGTACAGGGCGCCGTCCGGTCCGAAGGCCATGTCCATCACCTGCGTGCCGGTCCACGGGACGGAGTTGATGGACTGCACCGTGCCGGCGGAATCGCTCGCGATCCGCTTGATCCAGCGGCGGCCAAACTCTCCGGCGAAGAAGTTCCCGTCGTACGCCTGCGGAAACTTCACGGGCGAGTCGAGCGAGGCGTCGTAGTGGTAGACCGGGCCGCCCATCGGGGACTCCGAACCGCTGCCGAACTCCGGGACGGAAGCGCCGTCGTAGGGGATCCAGGCGGGCTGGGCCGGGGGCAGGTCCGTCAGTCCCGTGTTGTGCGGGGAGGTGTTCTTCGGAGCGTTGCAGTCGAAGGCGGCGCCGGAGGTCTTCGTCGCGAAGTCGTAGTCCACGTAGGCGTCGTTCTTGCCCGTGCAGTACGGCCAGCCGAAGTTGCCGGGGCCGGTGACGCGGGCGAACTCGACCTGGCCGCCGGGGCCGCGCGCCGGGTCGGCCGCGCCCGCGTCGGGGCCGTAGTCACCGACGTAGACGATGCCCGTCGCCTTGTCGACGCTGAAGCGGAACGGGTTGCGGAAACCCATCGCGTAGATCTCGGGCCGCGTCTTGTCCGTGCCGGGCGGGAACAGGTTGCCGTCGGGGATGGAGTACGAGCCGTCGGCGTTGACCTTGATGCGCAGGATCTTGCCGCGCAGGTCGTTGGTGTTGCCGGCCGAGCGCTGGGCGTCGAAGACCGGGTTGCGGTCGGGACGCTCGTCGATGGGCGTGAAGCCGTCGGACTGGAAGGGGTTGGAGTCGTCCCCGGTCGACAGGTACAGGTTGCCCGCCGCGTCGAAGTCGATGTCGCCGCCGACGTGGCAGCAGATGCCGCGGGTGGCCTGGACGTCGAGGATCTTCTTCTCACTGGCGGTGTCGAGGGTGCCGTCCGTCTTGAGGACGAAGCGGGAGAGACGGTTGACGCCGTCGAAGGGTGCGAAGTCGGCCGCCGTGCCCGTCTCGGGGGCGTCGCCCGCCGGGGTGTTCAGGGGCGGCGCGTAGTAGAGGTAGATGAAGCGGTTGTCGGCGAAGCCCGGGTCTATGCCGACGCCCTGCAGGCCTTCCTCGTCGTGCGTGTAGACGTCGAGCTTGCCCGCGAGCCTGGTGTTTCCGGCCGCGTCGGTGAGGCGGAGTTCGCCGTCGCGCGAGGTGTGCAGGACCGAGCGGTCGGGGAGCACGGCGAGCGACATGGGCTCGCCGACCTCGGGCTCGCCCTTGGCGAGGGTGACCTGCTGGAAGTCCTCCGCCGCTGCCGTGTTCCCCGGGTCGGCGACGGCTGCGCCGGCCGGGGGTGCGGTGAGGGTGAGCGAGGCGGCCGCGAGCAGCGCGCCGCTCAGCAGGGCGAGCGCTCGGCGGAATGCGGGGCGTCGTCTGTGGGTCTCGGTTCTGTCGGTGCGGGTGGCGCGGTCTTTCCCGTGCACGAATGCCTCCAGAAAGGGGCTGGTTGTACGAGCGGGTGCTTGCGCCGGGGTGCGCCGTCACCCCGGAGACACAGGAGAAGTCAGTCGTTGCCGCCGAACGCCGCGTCGAAGGATGCGGACGGCGGCTCGAAGTCGTACGCCTTGAGACGGGTCAGGGCCTCGGGTGCGCCCTGGAGCCGGTCCATGCCGGCGTCCTCCCACTCGACCGAGATGGGGCCCGTGTAGTCGATGGAGCGGAGCATGCGGAAGACGTCCTCCCAGGGGACGTCGCCGTGCCCGGCCGACACGAAGTCCCAGCCGCGCCGGGGATCGCCCCAGGGCAGGTGCGAGCCGAGACGGCCATTGCGGCCGTCGAGCCGCTTGCGGGCTTCCTTGCAGTCGACGTGGTAGATGCGGTCGCGGAAGTCGTAGAGGAAGCCGACCGGGTCCAGGTCCTGCCACACGAAGTGCGAGGGGTCGAAGTTCAGCCCGAACGCCGGACGGTGGTCGACTGCCTTGAGCGCGAGCTGTGTTGTCCAGTAGTCGTAGGCGATCTCGCTCGGGTGGACCTCGTGCGCGAACCGCACGCCCTGCGCGTCGAAGACGTCCAGGATGGGGTTCCAGCGCGTCGCGAAGTCCTCGTAGCCGCGCGCGATCATCGACTCGGGGGCGGGCGGGAACATCGCGACCAGGTGCCAGATCGCCGAGCCGGTGAAGCCGACGACGGTGTCGACGCCGAAGGCCGCCGCGGCGCGCGCGGTGTCGGCGATCTCGGCGGCGGCCCGCTGTCGCACGCCCTCGGGTTCGCCGTCACCCCAGATCCGGGCGGGCAGGATCGCCTGGTGCCGCTCGTCGATGATGGCGTCGCAGACGGCCTGGCCGACCAGATGGTTGGAGATCGCCCAGCACTTGAGGCCGTACTTGTCGAGAAGCGCGTGCCGGGAGTCGATGTACGAGGGGTCCGCGAGCGCCTTGTCGACCTCGAAGTGGTCGCCCCAGCAGGCGAGTTCGAGGCCGTCGTAGCCGAAGTCACGGGCGAGGCGGCAGACCTCTTCGAGGGGCAGGTCGGCCCACTGGCCGGTGAAGAGTGTGAAGGTGCGCGGCATGTCCGGGGCCTCCTCAGACCGCGATGGGTGTGTAGACGGAGTTCTTCTCGGCGCTCTCCTCCACCGCCGCGAGGACACGCTGTACGCGCAGCCCGTCGGCGAAGGACGGTTCGGGTCGCCGGCCCGCGCCGATGGCCCGCACCAGGTCGCGGGCCTGGTGGGTGAAGGTGTGCTCGTAGCCGAGGCCGTGGCCCGGCGGCCACCAGGCGTCCAGATAGGGGTGGTCGGGCTCGGTGACGAGGATCCGGCGGAAGCCCGCGTGCGTGCCGGGCTCGGTGTGGTCGTGGTACGAGAGTTCGTTGAGCCGTTCCAGGTCGAAGGCGAGCGAGCCGCGCTCGCCGTTGAGTTCGATGCGCAGGGAGTTCTTGCGCCCGGTCGCGAAGCGGGACGCCTCGAAGGAGGCGAGGGCGCCGGAGGCGAAGCGGCCGGTGAACAGGGCGGCGTCGTCGACGGTGACCGTGCCGACGCCCCCCGCTCGCGGGCTCGTCTCCGATACGGCGGACAGTCCGCTCGACACTCCGCCGGGCAGCGGGCGCTCCCTTACGAACGTCTCGGTGAGCGCCGAGACCCCGACGACCGGCTCGCCCGCCAGGTACTGGGCGAGGTCGACGATGTGGGCCCCGAGGTCGCCGAGCGCGCCCGATCCCGCGAGCTCCTTGCGCAGTCGCCAGGTGAGCGGGAACTCCGGGTCCACCAGCCAGTCCTGAAGGTACGTCACCCGCACATGTCGCAGGGCTCCCAGCCGCCCCTCGGCGACCATCTTGCGGGCGAGTGAAGTCGCTGGCACCCGACGGTAGTTGAAGCCGACCATGGACATCTGGCCGCGGGCGAAGGCTGCCTCGGCGGCCTCCGTCATCGCCTCCGCCTCCTCGACCGTGTTCGCGAGGGGCTTCTCGCACAGTACGTGTTTGCCGGCGGCCAGGGCGGCGAGGGCGATCTCGGCATGGCTGTCGCCGGGGGTGCAGATGTCGACGAGGTCGACGTCGTCCCGGGCGATCAGGGCCCGCCAGTCGGTCTCGGCCGCCGCCCAGCCGTGCCGGTCGGCCATGGTCCGCACCGCGCTCGCGTCCCGGCCGCAGACGGCGGCGAGGACCGGGCTGCGCGGCAGGTCGAAGACGCGGCCCACGGTGCGCCAGCCCTGGGAGTGGGCGGCGCCCATGAAGGCGTAACCGACCATGCCCACGCCGAGCGTCGGCTTACCCGCGTTCGCCCCGGTCGCCTCTGCCCCGGCCGCCTCTGCCCCGGGCCCGGAAGCGAGCCCCGCTTCGGCTCCGGGCCCGGCAACGAACCCCGCCTCCACCCCGGCTGCCTCGCCCTGGTGCGGCTGTCCCATACGGATGTCCTCCTCGTCGTCGTGACGCTGTGGGGGGTGTGAGCGGGGCGGATCACCTGAAGCCGGTGGCCATGTACTGGCCGACGTTGTCCTTGTCGACGACGGCCGAGTAGAGCGTGAGCGAGACCGGGATCTCGAACTCGGCGAGCCCTCCGATCCCCTTGCCCTGGCCGAGCGCGCGAGCGAGGTCGATCGCGGAGGCGGCCATGGTCGGCGGGTAGAGGACGGTGGCCTTCAGGACGCTGTTGTCGGCCTGGATGGCCTGGAAGGCGGAGAGCGCGCCCGCGCCGCCGACCATCAGGAAGTCCTCGCGCCCGGCCTGTTTGATGGCGCGCAGGGCGCCCACGCCCTGGTCGTCGTCGTGGTTCCACAGGGCGTCGAACTTCGGCTGGGCCTGGAGGAGTTGGGCCATCTTGGCCTGACCGGACTCGACGGTGAAGTCGGCGGCCTGACGGGCGACCTTCTTGATGTTGGGGTAGTTCTTCAGGGCCGCGTCGAAGCCCTGGGTGCGCTGCTTGGTGAGTTCCAGATTGTCGAGCCCGGCGAGTTCGATGACCTTGGCGTCCTGCTTGTCCTTCAGCTTCTCGCCGATGTAGTGGCCGGCGCTGAGGCCCATGCCGTAGTTGTCGCCGCCGATCCAACAGCGGTACGCCTGCGGGGTGTTGAAGATCCGGTCGAGGTTGACGACCGGAATGCCCGCATGCATCGCCTTCAGGCCGACCTGGGTGAGCGCCTTGCCGTCGGCGGGCAGCACCACGAGGACGTCGACCTTCTTGTTGATCAGCGTCTCGATCTGGCCGATCTGCGCGGCCGTGTCGTTGGAGCCCTCGGTGATCTCCAGCGTCACGTCCGAGTACTTCTTGGCACGGCTCTTGGCGTTGTCGTTGATCGCGTTGAGCCAGCCGTGGTCGGCCTGCGGGCCCGCGAACCCGATGGTGATGTGCTTGCCGGGCTTGTCGTCGGCGGCCGGTTGGCTGTTCGCGGCCGTCTTCTCTTCCTTGGTGTCGTTGCTGGTGCACCCGACCAGGAGGGCGCCGGCCGAGGCGGCGGCGGTCCCGAAGAGGAGTCCTCTGCGGCTCGTGAAGCTGGTGGAGCTCGTGGATTCTGGCATGGCGGTGGGCCCTTCCCGTGTCAGGTGCTGCTTGCTCCCGTGTCAGGTGCTGCTTGCTGCCGTACGCCGCTGGACCAGGACCGCGGCGACGATGATCGCGCCCTTGGCGATCTGCTGGACGTCGCTCTGCAGGTTGTTCAGCGCGAAGATGTTGGTGATCGTCGTGAAGATCAGGACACCGAGCACCGAGCCGGTGATGGTGCCGCGGCCTCCGCTGAGCAGGGTCCCGCCGATGATCGCGGCGGCGATGGCGTCGAGTTCGTACAGGTTGCCGTTGGTGTTCTGGCCGGAGCCGGACAGGATGATCAGCAGGAAGGCGGCGATGCCGCAGCACAGTCCGGAGAGCAGGTAGAGGTACAGCCGCTGGCGCCGTACGTCGATGCCGGCGAGCCGGGCCGCCTCAGCGTTGCCGCCGACGGCGACCGTGCGGCGGCCGAAGGTGGTGCGGTTGAGAATCAGCCAGCCGATGATCGTGACGACGGCGAAGACCAGTACCAGCGGCGGGACGCCGAGGATGTACGAGTCGCGTTCGCCGAGCTTCAGGATCCCGTCGATGGTGACGATCTGGGTCTTGCCGTCGGTGATCTGGAGGGCGAGGCCGCGGGCCGAGGCGAGCATGGCGAGCGTCGCGATGAACGGGACCATCCCGCCGTACGCGATGAGCAGGCCATTGACCAGGCCGCAGCCCACGCCGACGAGTACCGCGGTGAAGAGGATGCCCGCGAAGCCGTACTCCTGGGTGGCGACCGTCGTGGCCCACACCGAGGACAGCGCGACGATCGCGCCGACCGACAGGTCGATGCCGCCGGAGGTGATGACGAAGGTCATACCGACGGTGACGACGCCGATCACCGAGGCCTGGGTGAGGACGAGTTGGAGGTTGCGGGTGTCGAGGAACTCGTCGGGCTTGGTGATGCCGCCGATGACGATCAGGGCGACTAGCACGCCGAGCAGCGAGAGGGTGCGGACGTCGGCGCGGGCCGCGAGGGTCCGCCACGCGGGGAGTTCGCCCATCGGCGGCACCTTGTCGGTGCTGCCCCGGGGCGGGGACACGGGCTGCGTCATGACGCCGGGCTTCCTTCCAGGACGAGGTCGAGTACGCGGTGTTCGTCGAGCTCCCGGGCGGGCGCCGTGTGCACGACGCGGCCCTCCCTGAGCACCAGCACGCGGTCGGCGAGTCCCAGCACCTCGGGCACCTCGCTCGACACGAGCAGTACGGCGAGGCCTTCGTCGGCGAGGCGGCGGATGACCGCGTACAGCTCGGCGCGGGCACCGACGTCGACACCGCGGGTGGGTTCGTCGAGGAGCAGGACGCGGCAGCCGCGCAGCAGCCAGCGGGCCAGGACGGCCTTCTGCTGGTTGCCGCCGGACAGCGTCCGGATCGGGACGGACGGGTTGTCGGGACGCAGCGACAGCTCACGTGTCGCAGCGCGGGCGGCGCCTCGCTCGGCGCTCCGGTCGATCCAACCCCCGTGCGAGAAGCGGGACATGGAGGAAACCGACACATTGCGGGTGACGGACTCCAGCATCAGCAGGCCCTGCGCCTTGCGCTCCTCGGGGGCGAGTCCGAGTCCGGCGCGGACGGCGGCACGTACGCTTCCGGGCCGCAACACCTTTCCGTCGACGCTGACTTGCCCGGCGGTCGACTTGCGGGCCCCGTAGATCGTCTCCAGGATCTCGGAGCGCCCGGAGCCGACGAGCCCGGCCAGGCCGACGATCTCACCGGGGCGCAGTTCGAGGTCGAGGGGCTCGAACTCGCCCGTCCGTGCGAGTCCTTGGACTCTGAGCACCGGCTCGGACGTGGGCGGTCTCGTGGGCCGTTGCGGGAAGACGTACTCGACGTTGCGGCCCGTCATCAGCGCCACCACCTCGCGGGTCGGGGTGGACTTCGCGGGCAGTCCGCCCGCCACCGCGCGGCCGTCCTTCAGTACGGTCACCCGGTCGCCGATGCGGCGGATCTCCTCCAGCCGGTGCGAGATGTAGACGACGGCGACGCCGTCCGCGGTGAGGTCGCCGACGATACGGAAGAGGTTGTCGACCTCGTCGGGGTCGAGGGCGGCGGACGGCTCGTCCATGACGATGAGGCGTACGTCGTGGGAGAGCGCCCGCGCCATGGAGACGATCTGCTGCTGGGCGGCCGACAGCTCACCGACGAGGCGCGCCGGGTCGATCTCCGGATGGCCGAGTCGGCGTAGCAGCTGCGCCGTTGACGCCTTGGCCGCCTTTCCCCGTACGACAAAACCGGCGGCGGTGGGTTCATGGCCGAGGTGGACGTTCTCGGCCACCGACAGGCCCTCCACCAGGTCCAGTTCCTGGTAGATGGTGGCGATGCCGAGGCGCATGGCGGCGATCGGGGAGCGGAGCGTGACGGGTTCGCCGCGCCAGCCGATGGTGCCGCCGTCGGGCTGGTGGGCGCCGGCCAGGACCTTGATGAGGGTGGACTTTCCGGCCCCGTTCTGGCCGAGCAGACAGTGGACCTCGCCGGCCTGGACGTCGAGGTCGACGCCGTCGAGGGCCCGGACTCCGGGGAACGACTTGGTGATGCCGGACATGGTGAGCAGCGGTGGTTCTGGTGCCATGACGGTTCCCCTTGGCGGGCGTGCGGGCCGGTTTCAGGGCGGTGCGTCCGCGGAGCGGGCGTTTTCGGGCAGGGCAGAGCAGGGCGCTGTACAGGTGGGGTGGCTTTGTTGGGTTGACTTTGGTGGGGTGGCTTTGGTGGGGTGACTTTGGCGAAGTGACTTTGGTGAGATGACTTTTGGTTCGGCTCTGGCAGGAGCGCTTCGTGCGGCTCTGGCGGGGTTACGCGGGCGAGAACAAGTGGTCGCTGATGAGCCGGGCCGCGCCGATGACCCCGGCGGTCGGTCCCAACTCCCCCAGCACGATGGGCAGGTTGCCGGTCGCCAGCGGCAGTGACTGGCGGTACACCTGGGTGCGGATCGCGGCGAGCAGCGTGTGGCCGAGGCCGGTGACGCCGCCGCCGATCACCACCAGGCCCGGGTTGAAGAACGAGACGAGGCCGGCGATGACCTGCCCCGTGCGGTTGCCGCCCTCGCGGATCAGCGCGAGGGCGGTGGCGTCGCCCGCGGCGGCCGCGGCGGCGACGTCGACGGCGCTCAGCGTGCCCGCCGCCTCCAGCCGTGCGGCAAGCTCCGCCGAAAGCCCCTGCTGGGCGGCCTCCGTGGCGTCCCGGGCGAGCGCGGCCCCGCTGAAGTGGGCCTCCAGGCAGCCCCGGTTGCCGCAGGCGCACGGACGCCCGTCGGGTACGGCCTGGATGTGCCCGATGTCGCCGGCGCTGCCCGTCGTACCGCGGTAGACCTCACCGCCGACGACGATGCCGCAGCCGATACCCGTGCCGATCTTGACACAGAGGAAGTCGCCCACGGAGCGTGCCACGCCCGCGTGCTGTTCCCCCATGGCCATCAGGTTCACGTCGTTGTCGACCATGACGGGGCAGCCCAGGTCCTGGCTGAGCGCCTCGCGGACCGGGAAGCCGTCCCAGCCGGGCATGATCGGCGGTGCGACCGGAACGCCCTCGGGGAAGCGGACCGGACCCGGGACGCCGATCCCGGCGCCGTCGAATCCCTCCGCGAGCCCCGATGACCTCAACTTGGCTGCCATGGCCAGGACTTGCTCGAAGACGGCGACCGGTCCCTCGCGGACGTCCATGGGCTGGTTGATGTGACCCAGGACCTCCAGCTCGGCGTTGGTGACGGCCACGTCGATCGAGGTGGCCCCGATGTCGATGCCGAGGAAGCGCAGCGCAGGGGCGAGCCGGATGTTGTGGGAGCGGCGGCCGCCGCGGGATGCGGCGAGGCCGTCGGCGACCACGAGTCCGGTCTCCAGGAGCCGTTCCACCTCGACGGCCAGCTTCGACCGGGAGAGGTCGACCTGATCGCCCAGCTGGGCACGGGAGTTGGGGCCGCCGTCGCGCAGCAGGCGCAGCAGTCGCGCCTGGTGCGCGTTCGCGGGTCGTGCCGTCATGCGTCTCACAAGCCCCTCCCCGCCTCAATCGGCCAGTGTCCAACGGGTTTTGGCCACATCACCGTGGCTTGCTTTCGATGGGAACGTAGCAGCGGCTGCCGGGAGTGGGAAGAAGTTGCGCAGAGATTGCCGTCAACTTTCTCCACTGAGTGGACAAAGAGAGACCCGGACGCGGCCGGTCCGGGTCACAGGGGGAGCTCTCGCATGAGGTGGGATACGTCCCAGATGGGCTGCTTCTCGGTGGGCTGCCTTCTCGGTGGGCTACTTCTCGCGCTCGTGGTACGTCTTGCGCGTGTGTTCCGTGTGGGCGCGCATGACCTGGGTGGCGCGGGGTTCGTCACGGGCGGCGATGGCCGCGATGAGGTCGCGGTGTTCGATCCAGGACTGGTGGCCGCGCTGCCGGGCGACCGGGGTGTAGTACCAGCGGACCCGGCGGTCGACCTGGGCGGCCAGCTCGGCGAGGACCGTGTTGCCCGCGAGTTCCATGACCTTCGCGTGGAAACGGGCGTTCATCGCGACCGCGCCGTCCACGTCGTCGGCGGCGACCGCGCGCTCGCCCTCGGCGCACAGTTCCTCGAGTGCGGTGATGCCGGCGGTGCCCGCGTTGGCGGCGGCGAGCCGGGCGGCCTCGGCCTCCAGCAGCGTACGGACCGTGAGGAGCTGGTCGGCCTCCTCCTCGGTCGGCTCGTGCACGAAGGCGCCCTGGGCGGGCCGAAGATCGACCCACCCCTCCGTGTTCAGCCGCTGGAGCGCCTCGCGGACCGGCTGCCGGGAGACGCCGAGATGCCCGGCGAGTTCGCTCTCGACCAGATGCTGGCCCGGCTGGAGGGCGCGGGTCGTGATGAGTTCGAGCAGCGCCTCGTAGACGCGGTCGCGCAGCGGGCCGGGCCGCTCGAGCTTGGGCACCGCCCCCGGCGGCAGTCCTGTCGACAACATCGCGGTCCCCTCCTGCCGAGCCATCCCGTCACCGCCACCGTCACCGTCACCGGAAAGCAGGTGTCAACAGACAGTATCGATTGTCTTTCGTCTACAGTCTACGGCGCACCATGGCCAGGCCCGGGGAGAGTCGGACGCGTCACACCCGGGTGTCCGCGCACGTCAGGGGCAGCGGACGACCTGTCCCGCGTACGAGAGGTTGCCGCCGAAGCCGAAGAGGAGCACCGGGTCGCCGGTGCTGATCTCGCCGCGTTCGACGAGCTTGGAGAAGGCGAGCGGGATGCTGGCGGCGGAGGTGTTCCCGGAGTCGACGACGTCGCGCGCGACGACTGCGTTCACGGCGCCGATCTTCGCGGCGAGGGGTTCGATGATGCGCAGGTTCGCCTGGTGCAGAACGACCGCGGCGAGCTCCTCGGGCGCGAGCCCGGCCCTCTCGCAGGCCTGCCGGGCGATCGCCGGGAGCCGTGTCGTCGCCCAGCGGTAGACGCTCTGCCCCTCCTGCGCGAACCGCGGGGGCGTGCCCTCGATACGTACGGCGTGCCCCATCTCGGGCACCGATCCCCACAGCACCGGCCCGATCCCGGGCTCGGCGCCGGGGGCGGCGGCCTCGACCACCGCGGCCCCCGCCCCGTCCCCGACCAGGACACAGGTCGTACGGTCGCTCCAGTCCGTGACCTCGGACATCTTGTCCGCGCCGATGACGAGGGCGCGGGTCGCCGCCCCCGCGCGCACGGCGTGGTCGGCGGTGGCGAGCGCGTGCGTGAAGCCCGCGCAGACCACGTTGACGTCCATCGCGGCCGGGGAGGGCACGCCGAGGCGGGCGGCGACCCGGGCGGCCATGTTCGGGGAGCGGTCGATCGCCGTGGAGGTCGCGACCAGCACCAGGTCGATGTCGCCCGAGGTCAGACCCGCCGTCGCGAGTGCCTTGGCCGCGGCGTGCGCGGCCAGCTCGTCGACGGGCTCGTCGGGACCGGCGATGTGGCGCGTGCGGATGCCCACCCGGCTCGTGATCCACTCGTCACTGGTGTCGACCAGGCCCGCCAGGTCCTCGTTGGTGAGTACCTTGGCGGGCTGGTAGTGGCCGACGGCCGCGATGCGTGAGCCGTTCATTGGGGGGTCTCCCTCGGTGCCTTGGGTAGGGGGATCCTCCAGTCTGATCAGTGACTCGCGGGTACGACGGCAGGTGTTGCCACAGGAAAGCGGCGTCAGGCTTGTCGGCTTCTGTCAGACCTTCGGACGTCCTCCCAACGTCCGCACGCACGCCCGGCGTCGCAGTCCGTACGCCGGGCGTCACCCCGTGAACAGCTGCTTGGCCTTCAGGACGAGCTCGTACAGGCCGTAACAGAGGGGCGCGCCCACCCACAGCCAGGCGAAGGCGATCAGTGGAATGGAGGTCCCCCCGCTCGAGCGAAGCCGGGAGTGGGGGAGGTCAGGCGGACTGCTGGGGCTGGACGGAGTCGTCATCGGCGGCCTCCCTCGGGGCGGGGATGTGGTGGCGGGCATGGACGGGTCGCACCAGCTCATTGGCGACGAACCCGACGACCAGCAGCCCGATCATGATCAGGAACGAGGTGTCGTAGAGCTGGGCACCGTGCTTGCCCGCCTCCTTCTGGCGGTCCGCGATCCAGTTGACGATCAGCGGCCCGAGGACGCCGGCCGTGGACCAGGCGGTGAGCAGCCGGCCGTGGATGGCGCCGACCTGGTAGGTGCCGAAGAGGTCCTTCAGATAGGCGGGAATCGTCGCGAAGCCGCCGCCGTAGAAGGAGAGGATCACCAGGGCGCAGACGATGAACAGGGGCTTGGAGGAGTCCCCGAACTGCGAGATCAGCAGATACATGATCGCGCCCACGCCGAGGTAGACGCGGTAGATGTTCTTGCGGCCGATCAGGTCGGACGTGGAGGACCAGCCGATCCGGCCCGCCATGTTCGCGGCCGAGAGCAGCGCCACGAAGCCCGCGGCGGCGGAGACCGACACCGGGGTCGAGGTGTCCGCGAAGAAGTCCGTGATCATCGGGGCGGCCTTCTCCAGGATGCCGATGCCCGCGGTCACGTTCATGCAGAGCACGACCCACAGGCACCAGAACTGCGGGGTGCGCACGGCGCTGTTCGCGGACACCTGCACCCCGTCGAGCGGCGCGGGTCCGGCCTTGACCGGCGGTTTGTCGCCGCGCGGCACCCGCACCAGCAGGACGCCGAGCGTCATGAAGACGGCGTACGACAGCCCGTGCACGAGGAAGGCGAGCGCGATGCCGGAGGAGTCGGAACCGAAGGACTTCAGCATCTGCGCGGACCACGGCGAGGCGATGAGCGCACCGCCGCCGAAGCCCATGATCGCGATGCCGGTGGCCATGCCGGGTCGGTCCGGGAACCACTTGATCAGGGTCGACACGGGCGAGATGTAGCCGATGCCGAGGCCGATGCCGCCGACGAAGCCGTAGCCGAACACGATCAGCCAGTACTGCTCGGTGGCGGCGCCGAGCGAAGCGATCAGGAAGCCGGTGGAGAAGCAGACCAGGGCGACGGTCATCGCCCAGCGCGGTCCGTTGCGCTCGACGAGGGTGCCGCCGAACGCGGCGGACAGTCCGAGCATGACGATGCCGAGTTGGAAGGGCAGCGCGCTCTGGGTCCCGCTGAGGCCGAGCGCGGATTCGAGCGGCGGCTTGAAGACGCTCCAGGCGTACGCCTGGCCGATGGAGAGGTGGACGGACAGTGCGGCGGGCGGGACGAGCCAGCGGCTCCAGCCGGGTGGCGCGACGGGGGGACTCATGATCCCGGACGATAGGAAGCGGTTGCCCGGTTGTGAAGCCGTTCGACGCCAACTCGTCGACGGTATGCGGTGAGCGGTATCCATCGCGCGACGAACGGTCGACGGGTCCTGGCGGTTGCCCGTCGAGGTGCTGCGCGAAGCCTTGCCGCCCCAAGTTCCATACTGTAGACAATATTTCGTCGACAGAGTTCGGCAGTTCCTCGGTACCCTCGACCGAACGGAGCGAGCCACAGTGAAAGTCGCCGTTCTCGGCGCCGGTGCGATCGGCGCCTACGTCGGCGCCGCGCTGCACCGCGCCGGCGCCGATGTGCACCTCATCGCCCGTGGACCGCATCTTGCGGCCATGAGGCAGCACGGAGTCCAAGTCCTCAGTCCGCGCGGCGACTTCACCGCGCGCACCCATGCCACCGACGACCCGGCCGAGGTCGGCCCGGTCGACTACGTCCTGCTCGGCCTGAAGGCCAACTCGTACGCGGCGTGCGGGCCGCTGATCGAGCCTCTGCTGCACGACACCACGGCGGTGATCGCCGCCCAGAACGGCATCCCCTGGTGGTACTTCCACCGGCACGGCGGCCCGCACGACGGCCACCGCGTGGAGAGCGTGGACCCGGGCGGCGCGGTCAGTGCGGTGCTCGCGCCCGAACGGGCCATCGGGTGTGTCGTGTACGCCGCGACCGAGCTGGAAGGACCCGGCGTCGTACGGCACTTGGAAGGCACCCGGTTCTCCATCGGCGAGCCCGACCGTTCCCTGTCCGAGCGGTGCACGGCGTTCAGCGAGGCCATGACGGCCGGCGGCCTCAAGTGCCCGGTCGAACGGGATCTGCGCAACGACATCTGGCTCAAGCTGCTCGGCAACATCTCCTTCAACCCGATCAGCGCGCTGGCCCGCGCGACGATGCGGCAGATGTGCCTGCACGGCGGCACCCGAAAGGTCATCGAGATCATGATGACCGAGACGCTCGCGGTCGCCGAGGCGCTCGGCTGCGAGGTGGGCGTCTCCATCGAACGGCGGCTGGCCGGCGCCGAACGCGTCGGCGACCACCGCACCTCCACTCTCCAGGACCTGGAGCGCGGCAAGCCGCTCGAACTGGACGTACTGCTGGCGGCGGTCGTCGAGCTGGCGGACATCACCGGCGTCGAGGTGCCCACTCTGCGCACCGTCCACGCCATCTCGGACCTGCTCGCGCTGAGGAGTGCCGCATGAGGAAACGTGAATCGAAGATCTACGCCCGGCTCACGCACCCCCTGGTCCGTGACTCACGCGACGAGCCCTTCCGGCGGGCCACCTGGGACGAGGCCCTGACCCGCGCGGCGGCGGGACTGGGTGCCGCCCGCGGCGCCTTCGGCCTGTTCTCCTGCGCCCGCGCGACCAACGAGATGAACTACGTGGCCCAGAAGTTCGCCCGGGTCGTGATGGGCACGAACAACGTCGACTCCTGCAACCGCACCTGTCACGCCCCGAGCGTCGCGGGCCTGAGCGCCGCCTTCGGTTCCGGCGGCGGCACCTCCTCGTACGCGGAGGTCGAGGAGACCGACCTCATCGTGATGTGGGGCTCCAACGCCCGCTTCGCACACCCGATCTTCTTCCAGCACGTGCTGAAGGGGATCAGGAACGGGGCCCGGATGTACGCGGTCGATCCGCGCCGTACGTCGACGGCCGAGTGGGCGGAGAGCTGGCTCGGTCTGAACGTCGGCACCGACATCCCGATGGCGCACGCGATCGGCCGCGAGATCATCCACGCGGGCCTCGCCAACCACGCCTTCATCGAGCGGGCGACCAGCGGCTTCGAGGAGTACAAGGCGCTCGTCGAGCCCTGGACGCTGTCGCTCGCCGAGAAGGTGACGGGCGTACCGGCGGCGGCGATAAGGGAGTTGGCGCACGCGTACGCACGGGCCGAGCGCGCCCAGCTGTGCTGGACCCTCGGTATCACCGAGCACCACAACGGCACCGACAACGTCCGCGCGCTGATCAACCTGACCCTGCTGACCGGGCACGTAGGCCGCCACGGCTCCGGGCTCCAGCCCCTGCGCGGGCAGAACAACGTGCAGGGCGGCGGAGACATGGGCGCCATCCCCAACCGCCTCCCCGGATTCCAGGACATCCTCGACCCCGAGGCGCGGCTGAAGTTCGAGGCCGCCTGGGGCACCGTCATCCAGCCGCACTACGGGCTGAACCTGACAGAGATGTTCGAGGCCATGGAGGAGGGCACGCTCAAGGCCGTCTACTGCATCGGCGAGAACCCGGCGCAGTCGGAGGCGGACAGCGAACAGGCGGTACGGCGGCTGGGTGCCCTCGACTTCCTCGTCGTGCAGGACATCTTCCTCACGAAGACGGCCCAGTTGGCGGACGTCGTACTGCCCGCGACCGCCGGCTGGGCGGAGACGGAGGGCACCACCACCAACAGCGAGCGGCGCGTGCAGCGTGTACGCGCCGCGGTGACTCCGCCCGGTGAGGCCCGCGAGGACATCGACATCCTCTGCGACCTCGCCGCGCGCCTCGGGCACGAATGGAAGTACGAGGACGCCGAGGCCGTCTGGAACGAGCTGCGGTCGGTGTCGCCGGACCACTACGGGATGACGTACGAACGTCTGGCGGAGCACCAGGGCATCCAGTGGCCCTGCCCCGACACCGGGCGGCTCGAACCCACCTACCTGCACGGCCGGTTGTGGGCGTCCGACCCCGCCGAGCGCGGGCGGCCCGCACCCTTCGGGCTGGTCCAGCACGACCCGCCCGTCGACCTGACGGACGAGCGGTACCCGATCCGGCTCACCACCGGGCGGCGGCTCGACTCGTACAACACCGGTGTGCAGAGCGGCGGCTTCGCCTCGCCGCTGCGGCGCGGCGAGTACGTCGAGCTCTGCCCGGAGGACGCCGAGCACTACGGGGTCGTGGTGGGCGAGGAGGTCCAGATCTCCTCGCGCCGGGGATCCGTCGTGGCCCCCGTGTGGATCGACACCGCGCTGCGGCCCGGCCTTGCGTTCATGACCATGCACTTTCCCGACGAGGTGGACACCAACCAGCTGACGATCGAGGCGAACTGCCCGATCGCGGGGACGGCGGAGTTCAAGGCGTCGGCCATCCGGATCGAGAAGCTGCCGGTCGCGATTCAAGTGAGGTGATGTGGTGGATCTCCACTTCGGTGACAGCAAGCCGACGGACGAGGAGCGGGCGGCGATCGACGCGCTGCTCGGTCCTCCGGAGTCCTCGTGGGAGGGCGCCGCGCGCGATGAGATGAGGGCCGCCGACCTCAGGTGGGCGCGCGGCGGCCGGGAGGCGCGCGAACGCCGCGACCTGCTGTTGCCGGGGCTGCACGCCGTCAACGACCGGATCGGCTGGATCAGCGAGGGCGCGCTCGACTACCTGTGCCGCAGGCTGACCGTGCCGCCGGCGGAGGCGTACGGGGTCGCGACCTTCTACGCGATGTTCTCGGTGAAGCCGCGCCCCGCGACCGTGCTGCACGTGTGCACGGACCTCGCGTGCGCGGCGGCGGGCGCGGCGGAGCTGTGTGCCGGGGTCGAGGCCCGCCTCGGGCCCGGCAGCGGCGTCGGCGTCGAGCGCAGCCCCTGCCTGGGGTTGTGCGAGCGCGCTCCGGCGGCCCTCGCGGTGAGGGCGGGCGATCCGGTGCGTACGGCCGTGTCGGCGCCCACCACCGTCGCGTGGGCGGCGGAGGCGGCGAGCGCCCCCGACTCGGCGCCCGAGGAGCCGCCCGCGGCCTTCGCGGTGCCCCAGGCGGGCGATCCCTCGCTGGTGCTGCTGAGCCGTGTCGGTGTGGTCGACCCCGCCTCGCTCGACGACTACCGGGCGCACGGCGGGTACGCGGCGCTGCGGCGGGCCTTCGTACTCGGGCCGGCCGGGGTCATCCGCGAGGTCACCGACGCGGGTCTGGTCGGGCGCGGCGGCGCCGCCTTCCCCACCGGCCGCAAATGGCAGGCCACGGCGTCCCAGCCCGACCATCCGCACTACCTGGTGTGCAATGCGGACGAGTCCGAGCCGGGCACCTTCAAGGACCGGGTCGTCATGGAGGGCGACCCGTACGCCCTCGTCGAGGCGATGACGGTGGCGGCGTACGCCGTCGGCGCGCACAAGGGTTACCTCTATCTGCGCGGCGAGTACCCGCGCGCCCTGCACCGCATGAAGCACGCCATCGGGCAGGCACGCGCGCGTGGCCTGCTCGGCGAGGACGTCCTCGGCCAGGGATACGCCTTCGACATCGAGATCCGGCGGGGCGCGGGCGCGTACATCTGCGGCGAGGAGACCGCCCTGTTCAACTCGATCGAGGGGTACAGGGGAGAGCCGCGTTCCAAACCGCCCTTCCCTGTAGAGAAGGGTTTGTTCGGCAAACCCACTGCCGAGAACAACGTCGAGACCCTGGTGAACGTCCTGCCGATCCTGACGAGGGGGGCCGAGGCGTACGCGGCGATCGGCACCCCGGGCTCCACCGGTCCGAAGCTGTACTGCGTGTCGGGCAGCGTGGACCGGCCCGGGATCTACGAACTGCCGTTCGGATCGACCCTGGGCGAGCTGCTGGCACTGGCGGGCGTACGTGAGCGGCTGCGCGCGGTGCTGCTCGGCGGCGCGGCAGGCGGCTTCGTACGGCCCGACGAGCTGGACATCCCGCTCACCTTCGAGGGGACCCGGGCGGCGGGCACGACTCTCGGCTCGGGCGTGGTCATGGCCTTCGACGACACGGTCCCGCTCCCCCGCCTCCTGCTGCGCATCGCCGAGTTCTTCCGCGACGAGTCGTGCGGGCAGTGCGTGCCGTGCCGGGTCGGGACCGTGCGGCAGGAGGAGGCGCTGCACCGGATCGCCGAGCGGACCGGAGCGGCGGCGGCCGACGACGTCGCCCTGCTCAGGGAGGTCGGCCGCGCGATGCGGGACGCCTCGATCTGCGGTCTCGGGCAGACCGCGTGGAACGCCGTGGAATCCGCGATCGACCGCTTGGGGGCCTACGAATGACCGCGATACCGCTGGGAGTGCCGCGTCGGCTCGTCGAGTTCACCCTCGACGGGCAGGAGGTCAGGGTTCCCGAGGGCTCGACGATCCTCGACGCCTGCCGGGCGGCGGGCAAGGACGTCCCCACCCTCTGTCAGGGCGACACGCTCAGCCCCAAGAACGCCTGCCGGGTCTGTGTCGTCGAGCTCGAGGGCGCCCGGACCCTCGTCCCGGCCTGCTCCCGCAAGGCCGAGGCGGGCATGGCGGTACGGACGGGCACCGAGCGCGCCCGCCACAGCCGCAAGATCGTCATCGAGCTGCTCGCCTCCTCGGTCGACTTGTCGACCACCCCGGAAGTGGCCGGGTGGATCAAGGAGTACGAGGCGAAACCGGACCGCTTCGGCCCCGACGCGGCGCGCCTCCACGAGGAACCGAAGATCGACAACGGCCTCTACGTCCGCGACTACGACAAGTGCATCCTCTGCTACAAGTGCGTCGACGCGTGTGGCGACCAGTGGCAGAACACCTTCGCGATCTCGGTCGCGGGGCGCGGTTTCGACGCCCGGATCGCCGTCGAGCACGACGCCCCGCTGACCGACTCGGCGTGCGTGTACTGCGGCAACTGCATCGAGGTGTGCCCGACCGGAGCGCTGTCCTTCAAGTCGGAGTTCGACATGCGCGCGGCGGGTACATGGGACGAGTCGGCGCAGACCGAGACGACGACGGTGTGCGCGTACTGCGGTGTGGGCTGCAACCTCACCCTGCACGTGCAGGACAATGAGATCGTGAAGGTCACCTCCCCGCACGACAACCCGGTGACCCACGGCAATCTCTGCATCAAGGGCCGCTTCGGCTACCAGCACGTACAGAACCGGGACTGATCAGGACATGGGACGAGTCACGGAACGACGCAAGGTGATCCGCATCCGGGACGGGGCCGTCTCCACTCGCCCCGACACGCTCGTCGCCGAGGAGCCACTGGAGATCCGCCTCAACGGGAAACCGCTTGCGATCACCATGCGGACCCCGGGCGACGACTTCGCGCTCGCGGCGGGCTTCCTCGTCAGCGAGGGGGTCTTCGGCCGGGCCGACGAGGTGCAGAACATCGTCTACTGCGCGGGCGCCACCGCCGACGGCTCCAACACCTACAACGTCGTGGACGTCCGGACGGCACCCGGAGTCGTGCTGCCCGACATCACCCTGGAGCGCAACGTCTACACGACCTCGTCCTGCGGCCTGTGCGGCAAGGCGAGCCTGGACGCGGTGCGTACGACGGCCCGCTGGGCCATCGACGACGGCGCCGACGCTCCCCCGGTCCGGCTGGAGCCCGCTCTCCTCGCCGGCCTCCCCGACCGGCTGCGCGAGGCCCAGCGGGTCTTCGACCGGACCGGGGGTCTGCACGCTGCGGCCCTGTTCACGGAGGACGGGGAGATGCTCGACGTACGGGAGGACGTGGGCCGGCACAACGCGGTCGACAAGCTGGTCGGGCGCGCCCTGCAACGCGGCGACCTCCCGCTCTCCCGCACGATCCTGCTGGTGTCGGGCCGGGCCTCCTTCGAGCTGGCGCAGAAGGCGGTCATGGCGGGCATCCCCGTACTGGCGGCGGTCTCGGCACCGTCCTCGCTGGCGGTGGACCTGGCCGTCGAGACCGGGCTGACTTTGGTGGGCTTCCTGCGCGGCCCCTCCATGAACGTGTACGCGGGCGAGCACCGCATCGCCCTGCGGGCCGCGGCCGCCCAGGGCTGACCGGCTCCCCGCGGCACGGCGGCGGGGCCCCGACCGGCGGGGAGCGCCCCCTGCGCCGTAGGGGCCCCGCCTCAGCCCACCGCGACCGGGCTCACGGCTCCTCCGTCCGTGCCGGGTCGGCGAGAGGCGCGAGCGGGGCGAAGGCGGTGATCAGGGGCGAGCGCCGGCTCGCCTCCCAGGCGAGCAGTACCTCGTCCCGCTCCGCGTCCGGCACCGGTACGTAGGTGATGTCCGGACGCGAGTACTGCTCGGCGACGGACTCCGGTACGAGCGTGATGCCGGCCCCGCTCGCCACGGACTCGAACTTCTCCTCGATGGTGCGGATCGGCAGCTCGCCGGGACCGGGGTCGGCGTACCTCAGGCGTGGTTCGTCCGCCAGGTCGGCCAGGGCGAGCTCCGGTTTGCCCGCGAGCCGGTGGTCGGCGGGGAGCATCGCCACGCGCGCCTCGCTGAACAGCGGCAGCAGCGTGAGGCCCTGCTCGCGGATGGGGCGGCGTACGTAGGCGAGGTCGACGGTTCCGTCGAGGATCAGCCGCTCCTGGTCGTCCCATTCGACGCGGCGGGCGAGCGCCTCGACGTCCGGGTGGGCGGCCCCGAAGGCGCGCAGGGCGCGGGTCACGACGACGCCGGCCCGGAAGCCGACGACCAGCCGGCGCGGTCCGCGGGCCGCCCGGCGCACCCGACGCCGGGTGGCATCGGCGGTGGAGAGCAACAGCCCCGCGTCGTCAAGGAGTTGTTGTCCCGCGTCCGTCAACCGCACCCCGTGGCTGTCGCGTTCGAAGAGCACGGCGTCCAGGTCCTTCTCCAGGGACCTGATCTGACGGCTCAGCGCGGGCTGGGCGATGTGCAGCCGCTCCGCCGCGCGACCGAAGTGCAGCAGCTCGGCGACCGCCACGAAGTAGCGGACCTTCCGCAGGTCGAGGTCCATGGCCGCCCCTTCCGTCGTCGCGGTGGCGATGCCTTCAGGGTATCGCCGACGCCGAAACAGGTCTTGGACGACGGGCTCCCCGCGGCAGCAGGCTGGAACACGTCAAGCAAGCACGGAAGAGGAAAACGGAAGAGGGAAGGGGACCGGACATGAGTCTGCGAGGAGAGCGGGTCGTGGTCATCGGCGGCACGGCGGGCATCGGGCTCGCGGTGGCGCAGGCCGCCGCACGGGAGGGGGCGGACGTGGTGGTCGCCTCGCGTCGGCAGGCGGCCGTGGACAGCGCGCTGCGGCGGCTGCCGGGAGGGGCCGAGGGG
This sequence comes from Streptomyces sp. NPDC058086, assembly GCF_042885015.1. Lineage (NCBI taxonomy): Bacteria > Bacillati > Actinomycetota > Actinomycetes > Kitasatosporales > Streptomycetaceae > Streptomyces > Streptomyces sp. NPDC058086. The sequence continues at coordinate 242,452 of NZ_JBHVST010000004.1, forward strand.
CATGTGCTCGACGTGACGGACGAGAACGAGGTGCGCGGCTTCTTCGCACGGATCGGGGACTTCGACCACCTGGTGTTCACCGCCGGGGAGTCGCTGCTGCTGGAGGAGCTGGCGAGCGCGGACATCGACCGGGCCCGGCGCTTCCTGGACACCCGGTTCTGGGGCGCGTACGCCGCGGTCAAGTACGGTGCCCCGTCGATCAGGAAGGGTGGTTCCGTCGTGCTCACCACGGGCACCGCGGGCCGGCGTCCGATGCCGGGCACGACCGTGGCGGCCGGCCTGTGCGGGGCGATGGAGTCCCTCACCCGCGCACTGGCACTGGAGCTGGCGCCGATCCGGGTCAACGTGGTCTCCCCCGGTGTCGTCCGCACCGGACTGTGGCGCGAGCTGCCGGAGGCCGACCGCGAGGGCCTGTTCGCGTCCGCCGCGCAGTCGCTGCCGGTCGGGCGAGCCGGGGAGCCCGAGGACGTGGCGGAGGCCTACCTCTACCTGATGCGCGGCCGGTTCAGCACCGGTTCGACCGTCGTCGTGGACGGCGGCACGGTGCTGGTGTGACCGCGCGGAATCCCCTGCCCCGCTCCGCGCCTCAGCCCGCGCTGAAGTGCACCTGCGCGACGGTCACGACCGTGCCCAGGCGTGGGAAGTCGAGGCGGACCGACGCCTGGTGTTCGGGCGCGGTGAGGGCGGCCATCGCGTCCTCGGCGAACACGAGGTCGTAGCCGAGGTCGCCGGCGGCGCGGGCGGTGGACTCGACGCCGAGGTTGGTGGCGATCCCGCCGAACACCAGCGTGGAGATGCCGCGCTCCCGCAGCCGCTCGTCGAGACCGCTGCCCTGGAACCCGCCGATGGTTTGCTTCACGACCTCGAGGTCACCCTCCACCGCGAGCCCGGCGACGAGTCCGCTGCCGGGCGGCTGCTCGGGCAGCCCGGGCCGTTCGCCCCGGACGAGCACGACGAGCGCGCCCGCCTTGCGGAAGGTGGCCGCCAACTCCTCGGCGGCGGCGAGGACTTCGGTGCCCTTGCGGGGTTCCACGGGCAGGCCGACGATGCGCTCCATCAGATCCACGAGCACGAGGGCGGTGCGCGCGGGGTCGAGGGCGAGTCGGGGTTCGGTTTCGGGTGCGGTCATGACGGAACGTTAGCCCTCATCAGCCGTCCGTACCGGAAATCCGGATCAACAAGCCCATGAACTGCTCCCGCTCGGCCGCCGAGAGCGGCGAGAGAAGCGCGTCGTTGGCCTCGCGCGCCGCCTGCTCGCAGCGCGCGAGGAGGCGTGCGCCCTCCTCGGTGATGGACACCGCGTTCTTGCGACGGTCCCTGGGGTCGGGTTCACGCAGGACCAGGCCCGCGTCCTGGAGGTCGTTGAGGACACCGACCAGGTCCTTGGGGTCGAGCTGGATGCTGCGGCCCAGTTCGGCCTGGGCGACGGGACCGAGATCGGAGACGGCGGAAAGCACCACGTGATGCCACATCTTCAGGCCCTCGGCGGCCAGCGCCTCGGCGACGAGGGCACGGCCGCGGGCGGCGGCGCGGCCCAGGAGCCAGCTGGGGAGGGCACGGATGGCGGACAAGGGGGCGGAGGCGGGCATGGGACCAGTCTAGCGAATAACCGTTGGGCTTCCCAATGAATCTCGGATACCGTTGGGGCTCCCAACGAATTGAGGGCTCGCCCCCTCACCCCCTCACCCCTGGAGGTGCGATGCGTCGCGTCCGATACGAGCACACCGGCGGCCCCCTGTTCCTGGAGGACGTCCCCGTACCCGCCGCCGGACCCGGCGAACTGCTGGTGCGCGCCGAGGCGATCGGCGTCACCCTTCCCGTCGTCCGCAAGGTCACCGAGGCCGCGGAGCCGGTCCCGCTCGGCGGTGAGATCGCCGGCGAGGTCGTCGCCGTCGGCGCGGGCGTCACCCGCTTCGCGGCGGGCGACCGCGTCACCGGACTCTGCTTCGGGCACGGGTACGCCGACCACGCCCTGCTGAACGAGACCATGGCCACCCCCGTCCCGGCGGGCGCGAGCGCGGTCGACGCCGTCGCCCTCGTCCGCAGCGGGCTGGTCGCGCTCGGAGCCCTGGAGGCGGCACGCCCCGCACCCGGCGAGGCGGCGCTGATCACCGGCGCGGCGAGCGGGGTCGGCCATCTCGCCGTCCAACTCGCCCGGCTGCGGGGCGCGTCACGTGTCGTCGGGGCCGTGTCCGCGCTCGCTTTCGGCAAGGCGGAGTTCGTGCGGGGGCTCGGCGCGGACGAGGTGATCGCGTACGACTCCGAGGACTGGGGCGAGCCCGTCGACTATGTCCTCGACGCGGTCGGCGGCGATCTGCTCGCCCCGGCCGTCACGGCCCTCGCCCCGGGCGGACGGCTCGTCGCGTACAGCTCGGGCGGCGGGAGCGTGCGGGCGTACGACCTGCTGGTGGGCGCCAAGTCCGTGATCGGCTTCCAGATGGCCCGGATCGCCCGGAACGAGCCGGGGCGGTACGAGCGGTGGCGCGGGGAACTGTGGCGACTGTTCGCGGAGTCAGCCCTGCGGCCCGCCGTGCACGGGGAGTTCGCCCTGGAGGACGCGGCGAAGGCGCACGCGGCGATCGAGTCGCGGCGCAACCTGGGGAAGGTGGTGCTGCGCCCCTGACATGCGCGTTCAGATTTGGCGTGAACACGACCGGCACTCGCTTCTTGTGGGGCCGTTGAAGGCCCAAGTAGCGTCTGTGCACACACATTGGACGTCGGATGTCCGATGTCCGATGTCCCATGTCTAGATCAGCCAGGCGCATGAAGGGCAGGTCGCACCATGTCGGCACGTCTCCGCGCACGTCTGAGATCCACCCTGACCGCCGTCCTCACGGCCGCCGCACTGTGCGTGCTCGCGCTGCCGAACCCCGCGAGGGCCGACGCACCGGACGCGGCGGACGCGCCCGGTGCGTTGTTCGAGCAACAGGTGCTCTTCAGGGCCTCCCAGGATCCCGGCTACGCCTGCTTCCGCATTCCGGCCGTCGTGCGCAGCACCCACGGCACCCTGCTGGCGTTCGCCGAGGGGCGCGTGCACGACTGCGGCGACGCGGGTGACATCGACATCGTCGTCAAGCGGTCGACCGACGGCGGCCGCACCTGGGGGCCGCTCCAGGTCGTCAACGAGGGAGCGGGCGACACCCACGGCAACCCCGCCCCGATCGTGGACCGCGAGACCGGCCGCATCGTGCTGGCGGAGACGTACAACACGGGCCGCACGGACGGGCGCGGTTGCGATGTCCCCTGCGACCGCACCCCGCATCTCCAGTACAGCGACGACGACGGCCTCAGCTGGTCCGCACCGCGCGACCTGAGCTCCGAGATCCTCCCGCCGGACTGGAACTCCTGGTACGCCACCGGTCCCGTGCACGGCATCCAGCTGACCCGTGGCAGGCACGCCGGGCGGCTCGTCTTCGGCGTCAACACCGAGACCTGGAACGGCAGTCGGGTCACCGCCAACAACGCCGCCCTCATCACCAGCGACGACGACGGCGACCACTGGCGGATCGGCGCGAGCGACTCCTGGCCGATCGCGGACGACGGCACCTTCCGCCAGAAGCCGTCCGAGCTGACGCTCACGGAACGCGCCGACGGGGCCGTCCTCGTCAGCGGGCGCGAGCAGGACGGCACCGACCTCGGCCACCGCACCCAGACCGTCAGCCGCGACGGCGGCGACAGCTTCACGGCCCCCTTCCGCGGCCTCCCCGGCCTCTACGCGCCCCAGGTCCAGGGCTCCGTACTCCGCCTCGGCGACCGCATCCTGCTGGCCTGCCCCGGCGACCCCGACCGCCGCAGGACCATGATGATCCGCTCCTCGTACGACGGCGGGCGCACCTGGGACAGCGTGGACCGCGGCACGGTCGTGACCACCGACTGGTCGGGCTACTCCGACCTGGTCCGGATCGGCGACGGAGCCGTGGGGCTGCTGTACGAGGGCGGCGCGGTCGACGCGCGCGACGAGATCCGCTTCGCCCGCTTCACCGAGGGCTGGCTCACCCCGCGCCGCGGCCCCGACCCGACGACCGCCGACCTCGCCCGGCACGCCGAGCCGGCCTCGGTCCTCGGCGGCGTCCAGGAGACGGCGGGCGTGCGCGGTGGCGCGCTGGAGTTCGACGGCGCCGACGACGCCGTACGACTGCCGTATCAGGACCGACTCCCGCTCGGGACGAAGGACTTCACCGCGTCGCTGTGGTTCCGCTACACGGCCACCGACGGGGAGCAGCCGCTGCTGTGGATGGGCGGGATCGGGACGACCCAGCCGCAGGTGTGGATGCGCGCCGAGCCCGCGTCCCACAGGATCACCGCGCTGATCACCACCAGGAACGGAGCCGCGGCCCCGACCTCCGCCTCCGTGCGCACCGCGAGCGCCTACAACGACGGCCAGTGGCACCATCTCGCGCTGCGCAGGAGCGGAGGGCTGCTCACACTCTCCGTCGACGGTACGGCGGTCGGCGCCCCGGACGTGCCCGGATCGGTCAGCCGCAACTCGCCGTTCGGGGTCCATGTCGGGCAACGGATGGACAGCCGGGCGTACTTCACTGGAGCTATCGACGAAGTACGCGTCTACGACCGGGCGTTGAGCGACGACGAACTGTCCGCGCCGCCCTCCCGGGAAGTGACCCGGGACACCGTCCTGTATCTACCCATGGACCAAGTGCGCGGCGGACACTAACGTCCCGTCCGTGCCCGACGACGCACGAGCACGACGACGGACCGGGGCCGGCCTCGGTGTCCTGCTCGCCCTGGTCTGCGCGGCCGTGCTGCTCACCGCCCTCCCCGACCACGACCGGGAGGGCGGCGGCGCGTGCACGGCCCGTACGCTGCGGTCCTGGAGCGCGGACGCGCGGCTCACGGGCGAGTTCGCGCGGTACGGCGACGACGCGAGCCGTGTCGACGACTGGACCGGAGGCGACGGCACGCACTCGGTGCGGCTGCCGGACGGGCGGGTGCTGTGGCTGTTCTCGGACACGTATCTGGGCCAGGTGCACGGGCCGCCGAACCCGGTCGGCGAGTCGTACGCGTGGCGCGACACGAGCGCGCCCCTGGTGCGGAACTCGGCCGTGGTGATGTCGAAGGACGGGCGGCTGGAGACGACGCTGCCGACGCCGGTGTTCCCGGACCCGGGGCCGGGGCGGTGGCGGTGGCCGGTCGCGGCCCGTGTCGAACCCCGCTCCCCCGGCTCGTCGGAGCAGGTCGTCCGCGTCCTGTTGTGGACCCGTACCGCCGGCCAGGCCCCGTGGATCTACGGCGTGCCCACGTCCACCGAGGTCGCCACGCTCTCGCTGCCCGACCTGCGGCTCGAAGGCATCACCACGGTCCTGGACCAGAGTTTCGTGGCGGATCCCTCCCGGCGGGTGCTGTTCGGCACCTCGACGGTCGACGCGGGCGCGTGGACATATGTCTTCGGCGGCGACGACGGGCAGGCCGCCTCGCGGCCCGCCTCGCAGGCGTATGTGGCGCGGGTGCCGCGCGGCCGGCTCGGGCAGCCGGCGGCCTGGGAGTACTGGGACGGCAGCGGATGGGCGGTACGGGTACGGCCGGGGCCGGTGCTCGGCGACGGGCGGCGGACGGGGGTCGGCAGCGCGTTCACGGTGGTGCGCGACGGCGGGACGTACGTCCTGCTCACGATGGCGGCGGGCACCGCGGGCCTGACGACGATCACCTCGTACTGGGCGTGCGCGCCGACCGGCCCCTGGCACGGGCCCACCCGGAGCTTCAGTCCGTCCCTGCCGCAGGGGCAGGTGGCCGCGTACAACCCGCAGGTGCACGCGGCGCTGAGCGACGGCGACCGGCTCGTCCTGAGCTATGACGTGAACTGGCTGGACACGACGGGCGGTGTCTCGGCGCAGGCGAACCTCAGTCGGAACGTGGCGCTGTACCGACCGCGATTCGTGACGCTGCGACTGGGGGAACCGGGGTCGTAGCCGCCTCGGGGTCGTGGGCGCGGCGCTTGGCGATCACCGCGCACACCATCAGCTGCATCTGGTGGAAGAGCATCAGTGGCAGCACCGCGAGCGAGGCGTGCGCGCCGAACAGCACGCTGGCCATGGGAAGCCCCGAGGCGAGGGACTTCTTCGACCCGGCGAACTGGATCGCGATGCGGTCCTCGCGGTGGAAGCCCAGTGCCCTGCCGCCGTACCAGGTGAGGGTCAGCATCACCGCGAGCAGCACGGCCTCGACCGCGAGCAGTCCCGCCAGTCGCACCGCGCTCACCTGGTGCCATATGCCCTGCACCATGCCCTCGCTGAACGCCGTGTAGACGACGAGCAGGATCGAGCCGCGGTCGACGTACCCGAGGACCTTCTTGTGGCGCGTGATGAACCCTCCGATCCAGCGGCGCAGCACCTGCCCGGCGAGGAACGGCACCAGCAGCTGCAGCACGATCTTGACCAGCGAGTCCGCGGAGAAACCGCCGCCGCTGTTGCCCAGCAGTGCCGCGGCGAGCAGCGGGGTGACGACGATGCCCACGAGGGAGGAGAAGGAGCCGGCGCAGATCGCGGCGGGCACGTTGCCGCGGGCCATGGAGGTGAAGGCGATCGACGACTGGATGGTCGAGGGGACGAGCGTGAGGAAGAGCAGACCGGTGTAGAGGTTGTGTGTCAGGAGCACCGGTTCGAGGCCGCGGGCGGCCAGACCGAGCAGCGGGAAGACGACGAAGGTGCAGGCCAGGACGGTGACGTGGAGTCGCCAGTGCTTGAGCCCTTCGACCGCCTCACGGGTGGAGAGCCGGGCCCCGTAGAGGAAGAAGAGGAAGGCGATGGCAGCCGTGGACGCGCCCGACGCGACGTCGGCGCCCGTACCCCGCGCCGGGAGCAGCGCCGCGAGGCCCACTGTCCCGAGCAACAGCAGGATGTACGGGTCGATCGGCATCCAACTCGGCCACTGCAGGCGTTTCACGGTGCTCCACTGCTCAGACGTCGTACGGGGTCGGCCCCGGGCACGGGGGTCCCGGGGCGGGTCGTGCCCTCTCCATCGTCCTCTTCCGGCCCGCGATCGGGAATCCGTCATACCGTTCTGACTGTCATCACGATCCGCGATAACGTGGAGCTGTGTACGACCCCTCCCAACTGCGTACCTTCCTGGCGGTGGCCCAGACCCTGAGCTTCACGCAGGCCGCCCGGCGGCTCGGGCTGCGCCAGTCCACCGTCAGCCAGCACGTACGCCGCCTGGAGGACGCCGTGGGACGGCAACTGTTCTCGCGGGACACGCACTCCGTGGAGCTCACCGAGGACGGCGAGGCGATGCTCGGCTTCGCGCGCCGCATCCTGGCGGTGCACGAGCAGGCGACCGCCTTCTTCACGGGCACCCGTCTGCGCGGCCGGCTGCGTTTCGGCGCCTCCGAGGACTTCGTACTGACCCGGCTCCCGGAGATCCTGGAGGGCTTCCGGTACGACCATCCGGAGGTGGATCTGGAGCTGACGGTCGAGCTGTCCGGCACGCTGCACGAACAGCTCGCGGCGGGCAAGCTGGACCTGGTGCTGGCGAAGCGGCGGCCCGAGGACCCGCGCGGCGAGCTGGTCTGGCACGACCGCCTGGTGTGGATCGGCGCGGAACGCCTGCGGCTCGACCCCGACCGTCCGGTCCCCCTGATCGTCTACCCGCCCCCGGGCATCACCCGCGCCCTCGCCTTCGAAGCCCTGGAGCGCCAGGGCCGTGCGTGGCGCATCGCCTGCACCAGCGGCAGTCTGAACGCCCTCGTCGCGGCGGCCCGCGCGGGCCTCGGCGTGATGGCCCACTCGCGCGGACTGATCCCTCCCGGCCTCGTCCGCGTCCCGGACCGCGCGGGCCTGCCGGAACTGGGCGAGGTCGACTTCGTCCTGGTGCACGGGCAGCGGCGTACGTCCGCGCAGGGTGCGGCTGACGCCCTCGCGACCGCGATCCTGGGCGGCGGGGACCGGCTGCTCCGGGGCGGCGGGGCTAGCGCGTCGGTCTCGCGTACGTGAGTTGCTTGATGCGGCGCAGGAACGGGGTCGTCTCGACGTGCTGGACGCCTTCGAGGGTGCCGAGGCGGCCGCTGAGGTAGGCGTAGAGGCCCGCCGTGTCACGGGCGACGGCGGTGACGACGATGTTGGAGGGGCCGGCCGTCGCCGCGGCGAAGGCGATCTCGTCGTGGGTGGCGAGGGCCTCGCCGACGGAGTGCAGGGCCGCCGGGGCCGTGGTGATCCACAGGACGGCGGCGCAGGCGTAGCCGAGGGTCTCGGAGTGGTACTCGACGTCGACGTACACGGCGCCGGAGGCGAGCAGGGCGGCGAGGCGGCGCTTGACGACGGACTCGGAACGGCCGGTGGCGCGCTGGAGTTCGGGATAGGTGGCGCGTCCGTCGCGTTCGAGCGCGGCGACCAGCGGTTCGTCCTCGGGGTCGATCCGGACGGGGCCCGAGGGGTCGGAGAGCCGCGGCCGCAGCGCGGCGATCTGTTCGTCCGTCAGCGCGTCGAACCTGCTGGTCCAGCCCGTCGGTCCGCCGAAGAAGCGGTTCAGGATCTGGTGGGCGCGGATCTCCATGATGTTCGGGGTGCGCGGCAGCTTGCCGAGCAGCAGGTCGTCGTGGTCCCCGGGGCTGCGCGGCCGGGTCATGCAGACCACCTCGGTGCCGCCCGAGGCCAGTCCGATCCACGCGGTGTCCGGCCGCTTGGCCAGCGCCTCCGCGATCGTCTCCGCGCTGTCGGGCGCGCAGCGCAGCCGCAGCATCCACTGGCTCTGGCCGAGCCGTTCGGCGTCGCGCACCGCGACCACCCGCAGTCCGCCCTCGGCGGAGAGCCTGCGGAAGCGGCGCGCGATGGTCTGGTCGGAGACGCCCAGCACCGCCGCGATCCGGCTGAAGGGCGCGCGGGCGTCCAGTTCCAGCGCGGCCAGCAGTTGCAGATCGAGCCTGTCGAAGGTGTGGGATTCCATCTCCATGGGGGCCGTCCTTGTCGGATTCCGGCGATCCGATGCCCGAGGCCACCGCGATCACCCCTCAGGAGCTCATCGTACGGAGGCATACGCATCCACGGCACGGGGTTCTGGAGGAGTTGAGGACATGCGTACATGGGGGCCGCTCACGGCGGTGTGCCTGGGGACGTTCATGTTGTTGCTGGACGTGACGATCGCGGTCGTCGCGCTGCCGGACATGGCGCGGGCGCTGCACGCGTCGCTGAGTGATCTGCAGTGGGTGATCGACGGGTACGCGCTCGCGCTCGCCGCGCTGCTGCTGGGAGTGGGGGCCGCCGCCGACATTCTGGGACGGCGCCGGGTGCACGTGGCGGGCGTGGTGCTGTTCGCGGTGGCGTCGCTGCTGTGCGGGCTCGCGTCCGGGCCCGGGATGCTGGTGGCCGCGCGTGGGCTGCAGGGGGTGGGCGCGGCGGCGATGTTCGCGACGACCCTGCCGCTGCTCGGCTCGGTCTACCAGGGGCGGCAGCGGTCGACGGCGCTCGGGGTGTGGGGCGCGGTCAGCGGCGGCGCGGCGGCGGTCGGGCCGGTGCTCGGCGGGCTGCTCACCGAGGGGCCGGGCTGGCGGTGGATCTTCTTCGTGAACCTGCCGGTGAGCGTGGCCTCGGTGTGGCTGACGCTGCGGGTGGTGCCGGAGTCGCGCGGACCGCGCGGGATGCGCATCGACTGGGCGGGCACCGTCGCCTTCGCCTGCTTCGCCGGGGCGACCACGTACGGGGTGGTGCGGGCCGGGGCGGACGGCTGGACGTCGGGGGCGGTGACGGGCTCGTTCGGGACGGCGGCGCTGGCGCTGGTCGCGTTCGTCCTCGTCGAGCGGCGGGTCGCCCATCCGCTCCTGGACCTGTCGCTGCTGCGCAAGCCCGCGTTCGTGGGTGTGATGGCGGGCGCGCTCGCCTTCAACGGGGTGGCATTCGGTGTGATCCCGTACCTGTCCATCTGGATGCAGACCGTGCTGGGCATGAGCCCGGTGCGCGGTGGGCTCACCCTGCTCCCGCTGACCGGCGCGACGATGGTGGTCGCGATCCTCGCCGGGAAGCTGCTGCACGGGGTCCCGGCGCGGCTGACGATAGGAGGCGGGCTGCTCCTGGTCGGCTCGGGCGCGTTCTGCCAGGCCGTGCTGGACGCGGGCACGAGTTGGACGGTGCTGGTACCCGGCCTCGTCCTGGTCGGCATCGGCACGGGCTTCGTGTCCCCCGCCATCGCGGGCGCCGCGCTCGCCGCCGTACCGCCGGAGCGGGCGGGCATGGCGGGCGGCGCGGTGAACACGGTCCGCCAGCTGGGGTACGCGCTCGGGGTCGCCGTCTTCGGCACGGTGCTGACCTCCCGCATGCAGGACACGCTCTCGCACGACGCGGCCCACACCCTGGCCGGCGGCGGCGCCGGGGCACTGCGCGGCCCCCTCGCCGAGCACACCCTGCGGGCCGCGTTCGCCTCGGGGCTCGACTCGGCGGCGGTGGCGGCGGGCGTGACGGGGATGGTCGCCGGTGCGCTGGTACTGGTGTTGGTGCGGACGCCGCGCGCTGTGACGGACACGGCCGAGGCACCGGCGAAGCGGGCGACGGCGTCCCGCGCATGACACCGGTGAGGGCCCGGTCATGACACCGGCGGAGCCGGTTCCGGCGCCACCGGGACCGGCTCCGGCGGTAGCCGCACGGCGCGGAATCAGAACATCCGTGTCCGGTATTCGGCGCCCCGTGCCCCGTAGGAGGCTCGTACAGATTCCGTGGAGATTACGGGATCGAAACCTACGGAACCGTAAGGGATTCTGTCCGGCCCTTCCCCATGTGCGGGCATTTTCTCGGCTGACCTGTGCGTATGCCGCACACACCCCCGGCCGCCCCCCGCTCCGGCACCCCTCCCGCCCGACGGCGAGGTGGGGTAGCTTTCACGGCGCTGTGCGAAGCGCCACTAGGAGCGGGATTGCGCGAGTTCACCAACCCTCCGTTGGCGTCGGCGCCGCCGGTGGGCGGCCTGGCCGACGTCGTGTTCGACCATGCCCAGGAGGACCCGCTGCGGGCCGCGTTCGGCCGTAAGGACGAGAACGAACAGTGGCGCGATGTGACGGCCGCCGAGTTCCGTGACGAGGTCCTCGCACTTGCCAAGGGACTGCTCGCCCAGGGAATCCGATTCGGCGACCGGGTCGCGATCATGTCCCGTACCCGCTACGAATGGACACTCTTCGACTACGCGTTGTGGACGATCGGCGCCCACGTCGTCCCCATGTACTCGACGTCCTCGGCCGAGCAGGTCTTCTGGATGCTGCACGACGCGCAGGTGTCGGCCGCGGTGGTCGAGCACGAGGACCACGCGATGACCATCGCCACGGTGATCGACCGGCTTCCCCAGCTGCACAAGCTCTGGCAACTGGACTCGGGCGCGGTGCAGGAGCTCTACGAGGCGGGCGCGGGCATCGACGACGAGGTGGTGCACCGGCACCGGCGCGCCGTCACCCCCGAGTCGATCGCGACGATCATCTACACCTCGGGCACCACGGGCCGCCCCAAGGGCTGCGTCATCTCGCACGCCAACTTCATGGCCGAGGCGAGCACGGTCATCGGGCTCATGGAACCGATCTTCACCTCCAAGCGCGACAACCAGGCGTCCACACTGCTGTTCCTGCCACTCGCGCATGTCTTCGGGCGAATGGTCCAGGTCGCGGGAGTCCTCGGGAAGGTCAAGCTGGGCCATCAGCCGCAGATGCATGCCGCCGTGCTGCTGCCCGACCTGGCAGCGTTCCAGCCGACGTTCATCCTGGCGGTGCCGTACATCTTCGAGAAGGTCTTCAACGCGGCCCGCCGCAAGGCCGAGAAGGACGGAAAGTCCGGAGCCTTCGAGAAGGCCGTGGAGGTCGCGGTCCGCTACGCGGACGCGATCGAGGCGAAGGCGTGGGGGATCGGCGCCGGGCCGTCGGCGAGCCTGCGGATGCAGCACCAGTTCTTCGACAAGGTCGTCTACACCAAGATGCGCGCCGCCATGGGCGGCCGGGTCAGACACGCGGTGTCTGGCGGCTCCGCGATGGACCGTCGGCTCGGGCTGTTCTTCGCCGGCGCGGGCATCCAGATCTACGAGGGATACGGGCTCACCGAGACCACCGCCGCCGCGGTGGTCACCCCGCCCGAGCGGACCCGGTACGGGACGGTCGGCCAGGCCATTCCGGGCACGACCGTGCACATCGCGGACGACGGCGAGATCTGGCTGCACGGCGACAACATCTTCCAGGGCTATCTGAACGACCCCAAGGCCACCGACGCCGCACTGCACGACGGCTGGCTCGCCACCGGCGACCTCGGCACCCTCGATGAGGACGGCTTTCTCACCATCACCGGGCGCAAGAAGGAGATCCTGGTGACCTCCGGCGGCAAGAGCGTCTCGCCGGGCGTCCTGGAGGAGCGTGTCCGCGACCATCCGCTGGTCGCCCAGTGCATCGTGGTCGGCAACGACCGGCCGTACATCGCGGCACTCGTCACCCTCGACTCCGAGGCCGTCGAACACTGGCTCCAGATGCGGGGCAAGACGCGGCTGTCCCCGTCCGACCTGGTGCGCGACCCGGACCTGGAGACCGAGGTGCGGCGGGCGGTGGTCGCCGCGAACACCCTGGTCTCGCAGGCCGAGTCGATCCGTACGTTCCGGATACTGGCGAACCAGTTCACCGAGGAGCACGGGCTGCTGACGCCTTCGCTGAAGTTGAAGCGGAAGGCGATCGAGAACGCGTATGCGACGGAGGTGGAGGCGTTGTACCGGTCATGAGCCCGGTACAACACCTCCGGTCCGGCTAGTTGATGCTCACCTTGAAGATCTTGTCCGAGCCGTCCGCCGCTCCTCCGTTGTTGTCGCAGTTGGTGGTGGAGAGCCACAGCTGGTCCGCGCCGGGCACCTTGGTGACCGTGCGCAGGCGGCCGTAGGTGCCGACGTAGTACGCCGTCGGCGTGCCGACGTTCTCCGTGTCGCCGGTGATGGGGACGCGCCACAGGCGTTCGCCGCGCAGGGACGCCATGTAGACGACGTTGCGGACGATCGCGATGCCGCTGGGTGACGCCTCGGAGACGTTCCAGGTCGCCTTCGGGTTGGTCATCCCGGAGACGCTGCACGTGCCCTCGCAGGTCGGCCAGCCGTAGTTGGCGCCCGGTTTGATGAGGTTGAGTTCGTCCTTGGAGCTGTTGCCGAACTCGGCCTCCCACAGGCGGCCGTTGCGGTCGAAGGCGAGGCCCTGCGGGTTGCGGTGCCCATAGCTGTAGACGTAGTTGCCGAACGGGTTGCCGGGGGCGGCCTTGCCGTCCGTCGTCATCCGCAGGATCTTGCCGTTCAGCGACGTCTTGTCCTGGGCCAGTTCGGGTGTCTGAGCCTCACCGGTGGAGACGTACAGATAGCCGTCGGGGCCGAAGGCGAGGCGTCCGCCGTTGTGGTAGCGGTTCTTCTTGATGCCCTGGAGGAGGATCGTGTAGTTGGTGAGGGAGCTGCCGTCGTAGGTCATGCGCACGACGCGGTTGCCTTCGGAGGCCGTGTGCATGAAGTACACGTAGTGGTTGGTCGCCCACTTCGGGTCGACGGCCACACCCAGCAGTCCGCCCTCGCCGTTCGTGGTGACGGCGTTCGGCACGGTTCCGACCTGGGTCCTCGTGCCGTCCTTGGTGACCTTCCAGACCCGGAAGTCGTCCCGCTCGGTGACCAGCGCCGTCTGTCCGTCGGGCATCCAGTACGTGCCCCACGGGATCGTCCAGCCGCTGGAGACAGTCCCGATGGATGAGGGGACCCCGCCGTCGGTGGCACAGGCCTTGGTCGTGAACGTGACCGTGTTGCTCTGCGGCGACACGTTGCCGGCCGCGTCCCGCGCCACCACGTTCAGCGTGTAGGGGCTGTTGCAGGCGAGTCCGGTGAGCGTGGTCGACGTGCCGGTGACGCTCTTGTAGACCGTCGTGTCGCTGCGCACGTCGTAGCCGACGACCGCCTTGTCGTCGGTCGAGGCGCCCCAACTCAGGTCGGCGCTGGTGGCCGTGACGTTCGAGGAGGTGAGGGTGCCGGGTTCGCCGGGCGGGGTGGTGTCGGAGCTTGGCCGAGTCGTGCAGTCGACGACAGGGCTGGCCTGGGAGGCGTTGCCGGCCGCGTCGCGGGCGATGACGGTGAGGTTGTAGGTGGTGTTCGGACTCAGGCCGGTGAGCACCTTGGAGGTCGCGTCGCCGGCCGCCTCGCCGAGCTTGTTGCCGTGCTCGTAGAGGTCGTACGCGGCCACGCCGACGTTGTCCGTGGAGGCGCCCCAGGAGAGGGTGAGGGCGTCCTCGCCGATGGCCGAGCAGCTCGGCTGGCCGGGTCGCGACGGGGCCTGGGTGTCCGCCGACGCACCGACGCCGACGCGGTCGAGGTTGGGGCCGCCGTTCGCCGTGGTGGCGGTCGCGCGGATCTTGTTGGAACCCGCGTCGAGCTGGACGTTCACACTCTTCGTCGCCCAGGTGTTCCAGTCGGTGGTGGCCGGGAAGGAGACCCCGGAGGCGACGACCGTGCCGTTGACGGAGAGGTCCATCGGGCGGTCGGTGCTCGTGCCGTTGGCGTAGCGCAGGGCCAGCGAGGAGGCGCCGGCCGTGGCCGCGCTCACCGTGAACTCCACGTACGAGCCGGTGATGTTGGTGTAGTCGACGAAGCCGGTGCCCGTGTAGCCGGTGTGGTTGGTGGCGACGGCGCCCTGCGAGATGGTGGCGTCCTCGGCCTGGTAGTCGGTGGCCGCCCGCGCCGTCGTGCCGGTCAGTGCGACGAGCGGCACGGCCAGGACGAGCGAGAGGCACCAGGGCAGCGCTCTGTTGAGTTTCATGGGTTCGTCCCCTCAGCCCGTGTACTGGGCGAAGACCTTGAGGTAGTCGTACGGCTGCTGCGACACGCCGCTGCAGGAGTCACCGTCGGAGCCGGAGCCGCAGGCCCGGTCGCGGTTCACCGACCAGTAGGTGAGACGCCCGATGTGGTGCTGCTGGGCGTAGGCGAGCATGGTCTTGAAGTCGGCGACGCGGACGAGTTCGCCGGAGTCGTCGGTCTTGCCGTTCATGGACGACAGGCCGATGTGCGCGTACGCCGTCGCGTCGCTGTATCCATAAGCCGACTTGACTCGCGCTTTGAGGCCCTCCATGGCCTGGGTGGTGAGCGTGCCCATGTTCGTGGTGCCGCCGCCGAAGTCGAACGGCATGATGCACCAGATGTCGTTCGCCAGGCCCGAGGCGGCACCCCGCTTGATCATGTCAACGCCGGTGGAGTCCGGGCCGCTGGTCGTCGTACCGAACGTGATGATCGTCTTGAGGCCGGAGTTGCCGGCCTTCACGATCTTCAGCGCGTCGATCACGCGTTGCCGGACGGTGGCGTTGCTCCACTCGGTGTTCTCGATGTCGATGTCGATGACCTTGAGGCCGTAGGCGTTGATGACCTTCTGGTAGGCACCCGCGAGCGCCGAGGCGCTGGAACACTTCTCGCCGAGTTTGGCGCCGCTCCAGCCGCCGATGGAGACGACGACGTCACCGCCGGCCGAGCGGATCGCGTTGATCTTCGACTGGTCGTTGCCGCCGGTCAGCGGGCGCGAGCCGTCCCACTTCGGGTTGCAGGAGCCGTCGGAGAGGACGAACGCGAGCGTGAACCACTTCACCCCGGTCGCCGACATGACCGACGTCGGGTTCTGCGGGCTGCCCCAGCCGAGGTACTCGTAGGGCGCCACCGCCATGCCGGGTGAGGCCGCCGCGGCCTTCAGGGCGGTGCTCACCGGCTTCACCCGGATCAGGCGTGTCTCCCCCGGGCGCAGGGTCGCGCTGTACGAGTCGGCGATCGTGCCCTTGTGGGAGCCCGACCACAGGTCCGTGACGTCACCGGAGCCGGTGAAGCCGACCTGGGACCAGTTCACGCTGACCGTGGAGTTGCCGGACGTACCGGTGTTGAAGAGCGCGACGACGTACTGCCCGTCGCTCTCCTTCTTGCTCCAGACCTGCTTGACCCCGCTGCTCACGATCCGCTTCGCGGCGACGCCGTCCTGGTCGACGCCGATGAGCCGGTCGTTGGTCAGCATCGGTTTGTCGACGGAGTCGAGGTTCGTCAGGTCCGTGCCGAGGAGCAGGGGCGCGCCCGCCATCGCCCACAGGGTGAAGTGTGAGCGGCGCTGGTCCGCGGTGAGGCCCGCCTGGTCGCCGTTGCCGATCTCCAGCGAGTCGAGGTCGTTCCAGCCGCCCGGTCCCGCATACGCCTGCCAGTTGGCGGCCGAGGTGAAGCGGGCGGAGACGTGGGACCAGTCGGTCAGCGGATAGCCGCTGCCGTTGGCGCCCGAGCCGCAGTAGCACTCGACGTCGCCCTGGGTGCGCCAGCTGTTCGCCAGGGACTTCCAGGTGGAGGCATTGGCGATCGGCAGGTTGTTGGAGAGGGCGAAGGTGATGGGCCGGCCGGTGGCCCGCAGTGCCTTGTCCCAGGCCTGGACGTCGGGGATGTCGGCACTGCCCACGCCGTCGATCTTCAGGTAGTCGACTCCCCAGGAGGCGAACTGCCTGGCCCATGAGTTCACGAACTCCTGGGCGCCCGGCTTCCCGTAGTCGATGTAGTACATGTTCTTGCAGTTGTAGTTCTTCTCGGTCTTCGTGGTGTCCGCGATGTCGGCCGCGTGGTACGAGGTCCCCTCGATCGGTGTGTTCTTGGTGACGGCGTTCTTGGCGATGCCCGGCGTGACGTAGAAGCCGAACTTCAGTCCCTTGGAGTGGATGTAGTCGGCCAGCGCCTTGATCCCGGAGGGGAATTTGGCGGTGTCGACGCTCCAGCGTCCGTAGGAGTCGACGACGAATCCGTTCGCGTCGCACTTCTGCCAGAAGTCGTCGAGGTTGATGTGGACGAAGCCGTGGTCCTTGAATCCGCTCGCGACGAGCGCGTCTGCCTGGGCCTTGATCTTCGCCTCGGTCGGCCAGCGGCGCACGAAACTCCAGCTGCTCCAGCCCATGGCGGGGCGGAGGGACTGACCGTTGTCCGAGAAGGTACCGAACGAGGGCGGGGACGTGGACCTGGACGTGGCCGCCGGGGTGGCGTACGACGTGCCGATCCAGGCCTCGTCGATCCGCAGCCGCTTGTAGCGGGTGGTGTCGGTGGACGCGGCCCAGGTGGTGTCGACTTCGAGGCGTACGTAACGGGCGTTGGCGGCGGTCAGGTCGATCCCCTGGATGCCGCGCCGACTGGCGAGCTGACCGGTCTTGACCGCGCTGCCCCAGGTGGACCCGTCGTTGCTGAGGAACACCTTGTAGTCCTTGATACGTGCGGACTGCTCGGTGTCGGAGCGCGCGTAGGCGACGGAGTCCTCGCGCTGGTTGAGGCCGATGTACTGGACCTTCTTCGCGCTGCCGAGGTCGAAGGTGAGGTTGACGGGCAGCGTCTTGTTGCTGTCCCAGTAGGTGAGGTAGTCGCCGTCGCCCGCGGCCGCCGCGCCGTGACCGCTCGCCGAGGCGCTCGCGGACATCGTGACGCCGGACGCGATGCCCTGGCGGCCACCCGTGGTGACCTTGAAGACGGTGTCGTACGGGTCCCAGTTCGCCAGGCCGGTCAGGGTGAGCACGCCGCCCGACTGGGACCACGAAACGGCCGCCCCTGTACGGAGGTTGGTGACGGAGGCGATGCGGTAGCCGTTGTCGCGGATGCGCAGGGTGCTGGTGCTGGGCGGGGTCAGTACGTGGATGTAGTGGAGGTCGGGGTCGGTCTTGCTGACCGTGGTGACGCCGTGGGCCCCGTCGTTCCAGAAGCCGGGCTTGAGGCCGCCGTACATGTAGCCGCCGCCCTCGGTGCCGTGCAGCGACTGCCAGATGGGGCCGAGGTAGGAGTTGGCGAAGTTGTTGAAGGCCTCCTGATTCGACGGGAACTTACCGTTGACCTGCGCGGTCTCGGCCATCAGCGCCTTCACGGACGAGCCCGCGTTGGTGATCAGCCGGCCGAGGGTGAGCATCTTGTCGACGGACGGGTTGGAGCCGTCGTACCACCACGCTCCGCTCGACGGCAGCTTGAAGTCGGCCTCGGTGAGGCGGGGCCCAGCCGTGTAGACGGCCTGGGGGTAGTCGTAGGACGGGGTCATGCCCGTCTTCTGCTCATTGCTGATCATGTCCATGATCGGCGTGTCTTCGTTGTTGTTGCTGAGCGTGTAGTTCGGGCGCTTCTGCTGGATCTGCGCGTAGAGGTCGTGGCTCTCCCAGTACGCGTTGTCGTTGTCGATCCAGAAGCCGCCGAGGTCCGGGTAGCGGTCCATGACCTCGAAGAAGTTGTCGTAGCTGAAGCGGCCGAAGCCGTCGCGGGTGGTGAGGTCGACGTCGGTGCCCTTGTAGGCGGAGTACGCGGCCGAGTCGAGCCATTCGTGACCGCCCTCGTCGTGCCACTGGGGGTCGTCGGTCATATAGAGGATGACCTTGAGCCCCTTGGCCTTGGCTGCCGTGATCAGCTCACCGAGGAAGTCCCGCTTGGTGGAGCAACTGCCAGGGATCTTCGAGGGCCAGGGGCGGGCGTAGCCGAGGCGGCTGTGGAAGGTGGCGAGGACGAGGTATTGGGTGTGCAGTTTCTGGGCCTCGTTCACCCAGTAGTCGGGGGTCCAGCCGCCGTTGGTGACGTCGTTCTCCCAGCCGGTGCAACTGGTGTGGGCGGGGGCGGTGCGTTCGCCCCAGTGCAGGAAGAGTCCGCCGACGGAGCCTCGCAGGAAGGCCTGGCGTGGGTTTTCGAGGTCGAGCGGTTTCACACCTGTGTGGGGCTGCTGCACGGCTCTGGTCGTCACCGCCGTGCTCTTGGCTGCCGTACCGCAGTTCTCACCGGAGCCGCTGTTGGAGACCCTCAGCGTGCCGCCCGAGGTGTTGTGGCTGTCTGTCAGGCAGTAGCCGGTGACGTTCTGGAAGCCCATGTCGTGGGGTGAGTTGCTCCCCCGCTGGGCCGTGAACCGGGTGAACCTGATCCCGTTCGCGGCGTTCGCGATGAAGGCCGGGCGTCCGTCGTCGGCCGCGTACTTCACCGAGCTGTCCGTGAAGGTGACGTTGTCGGCGTTGTGGAGGTACCAGCCGTACGCGGGCCGCGTGCCGATGGCCTTCGGGTTGTAGTCGCCCGGGTCGTTGCTCGGCACGGCGGTGGACATGGTGCCGTTGCCGCCGGGAACGGTGATGTTGACGTTGGTGAAGGTGACCCCGTTGATCCGGTGGCCGCTCTCGCCCCACAGCGTCGGACTGAAGGACGGACTCACCCCGGTCGCCGTGATGTTGTCGTACGTGACGTTGCTGATCGAGCCGACGCCGGGACTGTTGCCGCAGCGCTTTCGGGTGCCGATCTTCTGCATGATCGGCGAGTGGACGCCGGTCATGGTGATGTCTCGGTAGTGGACGTCGGAGATCTTCGCGCCGTCCATGGAGACCATGCCGAGCCCGGACTTGTCGGAGCCCTCGATGCGGATCTTGGCGAACTGGTAGTCGGAGAAGTCGCCGCAGGTCTCGGAGCCGAACATCAGGGCGTTGCAGCACACTGCCGACAGATAGGAATCGCTCACCCGCACATGGCCGTTGGGGAGCTTGGCGCCGAGCGCGTAGTCGCTCTTGAAGACGAGGGCGTCGTCGTTGGCCTTGATGTTGGCGTTCGTGACCGTGACGTTGGTCGTGCTGATGATGTTCCAGCCGTCGCGGTCGCTCGCGGTGTCGATGGTCAGGTGGTCCGAGGTGACGTTCGTACAGCCGTTGATGAGGGCCGCGAAGTGGCCGCCCCTGCGGAGGGTGAGTCCGTCGCCGAGGCGCAGGCCGTCGCAGCGGGTCAGCGAGAGGATCTTGTCGGCCTCGCCGGACTTGGGGTTGCCGGTGATGAGGTTGCCGAGGCCGTCGATGACGCCCTCGCCCACGAAGCCGATGTTCTTCAGCTTGTCGCCGTAGATCATCGCGTTGTGGAAGTGGCTGTGCCCGTAGTCCTGGTAGGCGTCGTTGGGGTTGGTCTCGGGCGGGTCGTAGGTGTCCGCGCTGGAGCCCTGGATCGTCGCGCCCTTGTCGACCTGGAGCGTGACATCACTCTTCATGTGGATGGTGTTCTTGGACTTGTACTGGCCGGCCGGGAAGCGGACCGTGCCGCCGCCGGCCGCGTTCGCCGCGGTGACGGCCTTGTTGATGGCGGGGGTGTCGTTGGTGGAGCCGTCGCCCTTGGCTCCGTAGTCGTGGACGTCGAAGACGGCGGCGTGGGGCGCTTTGGCGGATGTGGACGTGGGTGCGGTGGCGGTTCGGGGAGCCGCGAGGGCCCCGGGGTGGGTCAGGCCGAGCACGACGGCGAAGGCGAAGAAGACGCTCGCCGCCCAACTCCGCTTTCTCATAGGGGGTTTCATGGAACGGCTCCTCACACCAGTTGGTAGCCGCGCAGGTTGGTCAGCAGCAGGTAGCAGTCCTGCAGGGACCCGGAGGTGTCGCCGAGGGACCGGTAGATGCCCCACTTGGGACGCACCCGGTCGGCGAGGAAGGTGTCGACGCCGGACTTGGACGCGTCGATGACGGTGGTGGAGCCGTTCTTGAGGATCCAGCGGATGGTGCCCGCGGAGCCGTTGCCGACCTTGATCTGGAAGTCGACGTCGATCCATTTGTTCTGCAGCGGCTCCAGATCGGTGCGGCCAACGAGGATGTCGTCGATCGCGAGCTTCAGCTCGATGGTCTGCACCCCGTTCACCCGCCGCAGCGACTGCACGACAATGGGCGAGGTGCCGGTGCCGGGCTGCTTCATCTGCATGATGTGGGTGAAGGTGGTGGTCGCCTTCAGCGAGCTCGGGATGTACATCGAGTACGTGACCCGCCAGGTCTGGCCCACGGTCCACTTGAGGTAGTCACTGCCGCTGCCGTTACGCAGGCCCGTGACTTCTTGGCGCTGGCGGTCCGTCGAGGTGTCGCGGTCGACCGTGTGCATGTTGAAGCGCCAGTTGTCGCCGGTGGCGAAGATGTGCGGCTGCCCCGCGGGGTGCGAGTCGGCGCGGTCGTCCTCGATCGTCTCGAAGGCGCCGAGCTTGTCGCTGCTCGCCGATGGGGACCACTTCAGCTGCCAGGAGGCGGCGTGGGCGGCGGTGGCCGTCGCCGGGATGCCGACCGCGGCTCCGGCGGCGCCGCCGAGCGCCGCGCCGAGCAGGGTTCTTCTGGTGGTGCTCATGACTGACTCACCTCGTCCTGAGTGGGTGGGCTGTGAGCTGTTCGTTCATGATCAGAAAGGCGCCGAGGCCGTGGAAGTCGTTCGTGGCCAGGTCGCGGGCGATGTAGTACGCGTAGTCGCCGACGTTGGTGCCGATGGAGATGTCGGTGAGATTGGTGCGGCCGTCGGAGCCGACCGAGACCCTGGCGAGGACGCCCTGGTATCCGCGCCCGGCGACGGACGCGTAGTGCGGGTCGAGGTAGCCCTGCTGGGCGCCGCGCGAGAGGGCGTAGGTGAACATGCTGGAGCAGGACGTCTCGGTCCAGTTGTCGCTGCGGGCGCCCTTGTCGATCACCTGGAACCAGCGGCCGGTGGCCGGGTCCTGGTACTTCTCCAGACCTGCGGCCAACCTCCGGAAAATGCCGACCAGTTGGGCTCGTCGCGGATGGTTGACCGGGATCGCGTCGAGTACGTTGACGATCGCCATCGCGTACCAGCCGACCGCCCGGCACCAGTGCTCCGGGGCGAGACCGGTCGCGGGGTCTGCCCAGCTCGCCGTCTTCGACTCGTCGTAGGCGTGCTTCAACAGGCCGTTCGTCACCTGGAGATGGCTGCCGTAGACGTAGAGCTGCTTGGCGGCCTCGTCGTTCGCGTAGGCCGCGTCCCCGAACTCCTTGCCGTACTCGACGAGGAACGGGTTCACCATGTAGACGCCGTCCGACCAGAGTTGGTGGGCCCGGCTGCTGGTGTCGGCGTGCCAGAAGCCTCCGTCGGAGGTGCGTGGGTAGGTGTTCAGACGGTTCCGGATCTTCAGGGCCGCCTTGCGGTAGCGGTCCTGGCCCGTCTCGTGGTGCAGGATCGTCAGCAGCCGGCCCGCCTGCATGCTGTCGAGGCTGTTGAAGCTCTGGCCGATCGAACCGTCGCTCGACACGAAGCGGTCGACATAGCTCTTGATGTAGGCGAGATAGCGGGCGTCGTGCGTGCGCTTGTAGGTGAGGTACTGGCCGTAGAGGTACAGCCCGACCGGGTACGACCAGCCGCCGATCGTGCCCGGGGTGTAGCGGGCCATGGTCGAGTCGATCAGTGCGACGGACCAGTCCTGGGCGGCGACGGGCCTTCCAGCAGGTGCTGGGGGCAGAGGTGCTGGGGGTGCGGTGGCGGCCACCGTGGTCAGGCCGGCGGTGGTGAGCACGCCCGCCATCAGCGCTGCCCGCAGTCGTCGTCTCATGTTCCTCCCTCTCGGTAGGCGTAGGCGGAGTTCCTGAGCGGTGCCTCGTCGACGAGCGCGCGGACGAGGTGGTGGTCGGGTGCGTGGCGGCAGGCCGGGTCGGTGCGGGAGGCGTCGCCGGTGAGCGCGTACGCCTGACAGCGGCAGCCGCCGAAGTCGGTCGTGCGCAGGGCACAGCCGCGACAGGGGTCCGGCATCCAGGCCTCGCCCCGGTAGGCGTTGAAGGCATTCGACTCGCGCCAGATCCAGTCGAGCCGGTGTGCGCGCACGTTCGGCGCGTCGAGTGCGGGGAGTGTCGCGGCGGAGGGGCACGGGAGCGCGGTGCCGTCCGGGGCGACGGTCAGGGAGACTGCTCCCCAGCCACCCATGCAGGGTTTCGCGGTGGCGTCGAGAAGGTCGGGCGCTACCCAGACCAGTTCGAGGCGGCCGGTGAGTTGTTCGCGCCGACGGCGCACCGTGACGCGGGCCCGTTCGGCCTGGTCCCGGGTCGGCAGCAGGGCGGTGCGATTGCGGGCGGCCCAGCCGTAGTACTGCGTGTGGGCGAGCTCGATCCGGTCGGCGCCCCAGGCGAGGGCGAGCGTGATCAGGTCGTCGACGGCGTCGATGTTGGCCCGGTGCAGTACGACGTTCAGGCCGAGTGGCAGCCCTGACGCCCGCACCAGCCTTGCGGCGCGCTCCTTGGCGGTGAACGCGCGGGCCCCCGCGATGAGTTCGGCGGCTCCGGGATCGGTGTGCTGTACGGAGAGCTGGACGCTGCGCAGTCCCGCGTCCAGCAGCTCCGCGAGCCTTCGCTCGTGCAGGCCCACACCGCTGGTGACGAGCTGGGTGTAGAGGCCCGCGGTGTCGGCGGCGGCGACGATCCGGGCGAGATCGCGCCTGAGGAGGGGTTCACCCCCGGACAGGTGGGTCTGGACAACGCCCAGGTCAGCGGCTTGACGAAATACGTCGGCCCATTGTTCGGCGGTCAGCTCTCTTGACCGACTGATCAGTTCGACGGGGTTGGAGCAATACGCGCAGCGCAGCGGGCAGCCGTGGGTGAGTTCGGCCAGCAGCGCCCAGGGGGGATCGACGGTCGCGCTCATCGCAGCCAGCCCTCCTCGCGCAACGCCGAGAGGAATCGGGGCACTTCGTCGGCGACCGGCGCGCCGGGGAACCTTTCGGCGAGCGCGGCGACGATCTCGGGCACCTCACGGTTGCCGTCGCAGAGCCGGACGACACTCCCGGCGTGGCCGCGCAGGACGACGACGCGTTCGGGCATGAGGAGCAAGTCGGTCCGGCGGACAGGATCATGACGGAGCATCACGGGGCGGGCGAGAGCGGGGCGCCAGGTCACGGCGGGCCCCCTGCGGGGCCGGGTACCACCGGGGTGTCCGTGTGCACGGGCGGACCGGGATGCCGGACCTGCGCAGGCGCCGGACCGGGATGCCGGACCTGCGCAGGCGAGCCCGGCGCCTGTGCGGACAAGGCATCCCCCGGCAACCCGCCGGAGGCACCCGGCAGGTGAACCGGACCTCTCCCCGACGCATCCGGATGGCCGCGACCCGGCGCGCGCGGCAGGCTGCCCTCCGGTGCGGCGGCCGGGTCGCCCCGGGGTCCACCCCCCGACACCCCGTCCGACGTGCCCGTCGGCGCGGAGTCGCTCGCGCGGTCCACCGCGTCCAGGAGCGCCCACAGCACCTCGCACTTGAACGTCAGCGCCGCCACGGCCCGTTCCTGCTGCTCACGGGTGCGGGCCCAGCCCTGGACCAGGGCGAGCGCCTCCTCGCTGTCACGGCCGCCCTGCCCGATGCGGGTACGGAAGTACGCGAGCCCCCCGGCCTCGATCCAGGGGTAATACCGCTCGAACGCGGCGATCCGCGCGCGCATCAGCCCCGGTGCGGACAGTTCCGTGAGGGAGGCGGCGACCGCGTCCAGCGCGGGGCGCAGGCGGCAGAAATTGACGTAGCCCTCGACCGCGAGCCGGACGCCGGGCAGCACCCGGGCGGCGTCGCACAGCGCCGGGCGTCCGAGACCGGCGGCCTCGCCCAGCCGCAGCCAGCGTTCGATGCCGCCCCGCCCGGCGGCCGTGCCGTCGTGGTCCTGGATCCTGCGGACCCACATCCGCCGCAGTGCGGGATCGTCGAACTTGGCCAGGATCAGGGCGTCCTTGACGGGGATGTGGCGTTGATAGTGGAAGCGGTTGGTGATCCAGCGGCGCAGCTCGGCCGGGGTCAACTCGCCCTGGTGCATACGGACGTTGAAGGGATGACGGTCGTGGTAGCGGTCCTCGGCGACGGCGCGCAGCCGCTCGGTGAACTCGGCGGTTCCCCAAGGGGCCGCGGCACCGTCGTCGCGCGCCGGTGTCGCGGTCACGGTCCGACAGCCGCGGGGCTAGGTCCTGTCGTCACATTCCCGTCGTCCGCCCGGAGGGCGGGCCCTGCGGCGTCATGGGGGTCCCCCCTGCTCGAGCGGAGTCGAGAGCTT